>CAMBTF010000032.1 GCA_945870545.1 Akkermansia muciniphila | reverse complement strand
CAATCAATGTCGGCGCATGCATGGCGCGAGGATATCCGTGATCCCGGCAGCAGGCAAGGCAGCTCAATCCCTGGGCCTTAGCGGTTCATTATTTCTTCATTCCATGAGGCGGATGCCCATTTCGCTCCCTAGTATAGGCAACCTGACTCAATCGCCCGCCAACTCGCCGCGGCGGCGGTAACTCTCCACCGCGCGCATCCATAGCGGCCCCACGTCATCACTGAGGCCCAGCCATACCGTCCGGTGCATCATTAGCATCGCGGGGGTGAGATAAAGCAACTGGGACAGCTCGGATTTGGACAATGCTTCCGTTCCCTCTTTCAGACAGCGTTTCGCGAGCGCCTCCTCGACAGGATTCATCTCACAATGCTCTAGGAGAGAAACATGAACACCGTTCACATAGGGATCGACCACGGCCGCGATCACGCCCTCCCTGCCTGCCACCCCGGCATCAAGAGCTGTAGCCCCACATCTTGCGGCTTCATCCGCTAGCCCAACAATAGCCGGGGCATTGATCTCCTCCGGCGTTGCGAGGATATGGCGTCTCGCCAGCGCCCGCCCGTAGCGAGCCCGGCTCGTCCATACGGAAACCGGAATGCACAACACTAGCCCTAGAAGTATGGGCGACATCCAAAGCGCAAACACATAGCCGATCCGCCATGCAATGAAAGCCCACACGATACCCGCAAGCGTGGGCACGGCATGAAACACCATCGCATCGCGCCATGCTGTGCCATCCGTCTCACGGCTTTGATTTCCCCATCCGACCGCCCGCCCAGAAATGATACCGGCCACCATCAGCGTGTGCGCCATCATCGCGCAAGGTGCGAGGAGGATGGAGAGTAGCGTTTCGAGAAAAATCCCCGCGAGCAGCGCAAACGCACCGCCGAAGGAACGCCTGACTTTCGGTGCCAGCAGCGCGCCCAACAGGGCTAGGATCTTTGGTAGGAAAAGGAGTGTGAAAACCAGCCCCGTCAACACCAGCGCCTGCATCTGCCCGCCGATCCCGAACCACTTCTCCACGAAACCGTCGAACGGCAGCGAGCTGAGATCGCTCATCTTGAAATCCCATGCAAGCCACGTGCCCATGATCAGGAATAGGAACCACAGCGGGCTGCCCAGATACGCCATGATCCCCATGAAAAGGTGGATGCGGACAGTCAGCGGCAGCTTGCGGGCGAAGATGAGCCAGAGGTGCTGGAGGTTTCCCTGGCACCAGCGCCGGTCGCGCTTGAGGTGGTCCACCAGGGTGGGGGGCGCTTCCTCGTACGTCCCCTCGATGTCCCATGCCAGCCAGACCTCCCAGCCTTCCGAGACCATCAGCGCCGCCTCCACGAAATCATGGCTGAGGATGCGTCCTCCAAACGGCTCCCGGCCGGGCAGCGCGGGAAGCTCACAGAATTCGGAAAACGGTTTCACGCGGATCATCGCGTTGTGACCCCAATAGCTGCCTCCGCCGAGCTGCCAGAAATTCAGACCGCGGATGAAAAGCGGCCCATAGAGCCGCATCGCAAACTGCTGGAGGCGCGTGAAAACGGAAACCCCGCGGATCAGCTTCGGCGGCGTCTGCAGGATGCCGAGCCTCGGATACGCCTCCATCACTTTGGCCATTTTCACGATGTCCGCGCCGTCCATCAGGCTGTCGGCATCCAGCACCAGCATGCCCTCGTAGCCGCCGCCCCATGTCCGCACGAAATCGCCGATGTTGCCCGCCTTGCGGTTGTCGTTCGTCTTACGGCGCCTGTAGTAGATTTTCCCGAAGCCCTTGAGCCTGCGGCAAAGGTTCGTCCATGCCACCTCCTCCAGCACCCAGAGATCGAGATCCCGGGTGTCGCTGAGGATGAAAAAGTCGAACGAATCGAGGTGACCCGTGGCCTCGATAGAGCGGTAGATCGCCTCGATGCGGGCGCAGAATTTCGCGCTGTCTTCGTTGTACACCGGCATCACCACCGCATGGCGTTTCCCGAGCACCGCCGCCGGGCCCTCGGCGAGTTCCGTGATCCGTACCGCGCGCCGCCGCCCCCGGATGATGTCCCACGCTCCGAAAAGCGCATGGAACGAACCGAGGGTGAGCAGCCCGTTAAGGATTGCGAAAATGACAATCAGCGGAACGTGGGCGCGGTGCAGCCCCGCGCGCCAGAACAGGTCGGCCAGCCACAGCACGGCGGCGAAGTTCACCAACAACACGCTTCCGAAGAAAAAGAAGCGCCGCCACTTCGCCGAGGAGCGAGGATGGAATGGCTTCGCTTCCGCGCCGAGAGTTGTTTCGCTTTCGGCCATCATTCGAAAAAGATGAACCACACGACTCCGGCCACTATCGCCAGCACAAACGCTAGGAACATGCGCTTGACGATGGGACTCCTGTCCATCGTTTCCCACCACTGCGCCGCGCCGCTGCCGATCGCGTTGAGTTCAAGCGGCTTGGGCACCATGGTCAGCTCCGCGAACTGTGGCCCCGCCGCGAGGTAGGAGCTGCGCATCGCCGCCACGAACTCATCCGGCCACGGTGCGGGTGTCAGGAAAACGCCCTGCCAGCGATCCGGCATCCCGGCGAGCAACAGCGCCAGCCTTCCCCGCGCCGCAAGCCGACCGTCCACCAGCGGAGCCGCAAGCACTCGCTCTGTCCACTCGCCGATTTCAGAAAGGGTCTCCTCCATCGCCAGTTTCCGCGCCGTGCTATCAGGCTCCTTCGCCCGCCGTGCGGATGCCCGCCAGAGAATTCTCCGCACCAGCTCCGCGACGAGCAGGCGGTTGCGGATCCGCAGCGCACCGAGATAGGCCTCGACCGCCGCATAGGCATCCTCCCACTCCTCGAGCTCGGGTTCGCTCAGGGGGCGAAGGGAGTCTAGGGATTGATTCGGTAAATCCATGTTTCGGTCAGGAAATCGCCATCCCTCTTCAGCGCGGCTCGCAGCTCTACGGCACCGACATCGGCCAGTTTCCCGCCTTCCTCCGCAGGCAGGATCTGGAAGCCAAGCCTGATACGGCCATCAGAAATCGGTTGCACTGCAATCCCCTGGATGCGGACTTTTCCAGCCGCGTCGCCGCCAGCTTCCACGAGCGCCTCCGGCATCGCGCCGTCCTTGCCTGTGAGATTCGTGCCCTCGAACTCCACGATCATTGTCCGCTGCTCCGGCTGCCATTCGTGCGTACCCGTCCGCGTCGCCACCACATGCCCGTCCGCCTCGGAGGGATCCGTTTCCATCGTCCAATGCTGGCGGTATTGGAACTCAAGACGGTCGCCCGGTTTCGGCGATCTTTCGGGAACCCACATCGCCACGGTGTTGTCGGCCAATTCATTGCCGGTTGGAATTTCCATCAGCATCACGCTGCCCGCACCCCAGTCGGAGGTTGGCTCGATCCAAAGCGAGGGGCGGAGGTCATACGCGGCCTCGCCATCCTCGTAGGCGGCGAAGCGGCGGTCACGCTGCAGCAAACCGAAGCCGTCGCATTTCGCCATGTTGAAAAAGCTGAACTGCAGGTTGCCTGTATCGTTGCAGATCGGCCGCCAGATTCGCTCGCCGGTGCCCATGCGGATCGCAAGGCCGTCCGAATCATGCACCTCGGGACGGAAGTCATCGAAGCGGCGGCGTGAGTTCTCGCCGAACCAGAACATGCTCGACATCGGCGCGATACCCAGCCGCTTCACCTCTTTCCGCGTGAACAGCACCGCGCGCACCGACATAATCGTGTCCTCGCCCGGTATGATCGAAAACTCATACGCGCCGGAATACGAAGGCCCGTCGAGAAGGGCGAACATCACCGCCCGGTCCGCGCCTTCTTGCGGCTTCTTCAGCCAGAATTCTCGGAACATCGGGAATTCCTCCGTCACACCCTCGGCTCCGGTGTCCACCGCGATGCCCCTTGCGGAAATCCCGTATTTCTGCCCCTTGCCCAGCGCGCGCCAGTAGCTCGCTCCCTGGAAAACCACGAGCTCGTCGAAAACATGGGGATCGTTCAGCGGCGCATGCAGGCGTAACCCTGCAAACCCACCATCCGCCGGTAACTCACCATGATTTTCAATCAACGGTCCATAATTGAAAAACGCCTCGGAAAGCCGGACGCGCTGGCGGTGCGTGTCTGTGAACTCGTTGATCCCGACCGGCTCCCGGAACAGGTATCCCGGATGGAAGAACATCGCGCGGAACGGCAGCTTCTCCCCGCCCCACAGCGCCTTTTGCGGATCAAATCGGATGTCGCGGTATTGGTCATAGGTCAGCGCCTTCATCCACTCCGGCAGTGACTCTTTGTCAGGCGCCACATATTCCCGGTTCGCGAGATCGCGCGCGCGGCTCTCAATCATCCCGAAATCCACCCCTTCCCGCGACCAATCCTGGCCATACGCAAAACCCAAACCCAAAAATACCGACGTTAGCGAAACAATGCACTTTGACACGCCCGCATTCTAAGCGGTTTCCCCGGCGGAAAGTCAAGGGTGGTGCGCATCCATACTTTCCGGCGGGGCGACGCTACCTTTCTCCCTCCCCGCTGACCATTTTTTAACCTTCCCCAGAATGCCGAGGCGGCTAGAACTGGCTGAAGAAATAGCGGTCATGATCAGCTCCGCATCCCTCATTCCTCGACCATGGCACTCCACCCCGAATTTCCCACCTCGCCCTATGCTCCACTCATCCCGGAGCACCGTTGGTTTCCCGCCGATGAAACGCTGCGCGACACCGCCTACGAAAAGCTGCTTCCGCCTTTGGTTTCCAACATCCGGGCGGAAATGCATTCATGGCGCAATGCAGGTTATCCCGGCGCGTCCCAAACATCCGTATCACTGCTCCAATGGTGGTTCGAAACCGATCACCTTCTTGAAGCCGCAGACGGCTCGTTATCCCCGTTCCAGTATTACTTCGCCCAGCGCGAGGCGGTTGAGACCGTCATCTGGCTCCACGATGTCAGGAAAGCCCGCGATAAATTCGACCTGCTCCGCTTCGATGCCTCCGGTTCCGTTTCGCATGGCATGTTCTCCGAAGACTGGCCGCGCTATGTCCTGAAAATGGCCACCGGCGCGGGCAAAACCAAAGTCCTCTCCCTTCTCATCGCATGGAGCTTCTATCACAAGTTGTATGAACCGGATTCCACCCTTTCGCGGAACTTCCTCGTCATCGCCCCGAATATCATTGTGCTCGACCGCCTCCGCGCCGACTTCGATGGGCTGAAAATCTTCTTCAACGATCCCATTCTTCCGGACAACGGCCACCAAGGCCACAACTGGCGCGACGACTTCCAGCTCACACTCCACATCCAGGACGACGTCCGCGTCCTCCGGGAAACCGGAAACATCTTCCTAACCAACATCCACCGCGTTTTCCTCGGCGATGTGCCCGAGCCGTCCCTCGATGACGACGACCTCCGCGATTATTTCCTCTCCGATGCCTTCGGCGCGAAACCATCCGGCAGGACCACCGACAGCAAGACCGATCTCGGCGAGATCGTCCGTGAGATCGAGGAACTCGCCGTCTTCAACGACGAAGCCCACCACATCCACAATCCCAAGATGGCATGGTTCAAATCCATCCAGGACATCCATCACAGGATGCTCCAGAAGGATGGCCGCCTCACCTTGCAGGTGGACGTCACGGCCACACCGCGCCACGACAACGGAGCCATCTTCGTCCAGACCGTTTCCGACTATCCGCTGGTCGAGGCCATCTATCAGAACGTCGTCAAGCATCCCGTCCTCCCGGATGCCGCCAGCCGGGCGAAGCTCCATGAGAAAAAGACGGCCATTTTCTCCGAGAAATACTCAGACTTCCTCGCCCTCGGCGTCGAGGAGTGGCGCAAGAGCTACGCCGAACATGAGGCGCTCGGCAAAAAGGCCGTCCTCTTCGTCATGGTGGACGACACGAAGAACTGTGACGAGGTCGGCGAATACCTCCAGAAAATCTGCCCCGAGCTGCAAGGATCCGTCCTGACCATCCACACCAAGAACAACGGCGAAATCTCCGAAGCCGCCTCCGGCAAGAACAAGGATGAACTCGTACTCCTCCGCAAGCAGTCCAACGAGATCGATTCCTGGAAATCCCCCTTCAAGGCCATCGTCTCCGTCCTCATGCTCAAGGAAGGCTGGGATGTGAGAAACGTCACCACCATCGTCGGCCTCCGTGCCTACGCGGCGAAGTCGAACATCCTCCCCGAGCAGACACTGGGCCGCGGTCTCCGGCGCATGTATTTCGGCAGCGATGAAAAGGAGACCGTATCCGTCATGGGCACACCCGCGTTCATGGATTTCGTCGAGTCCATCCAAAGTGAGGGTGTCACCTTCGACCACGTTCCGATGGGCGCGGGCGCGAAACGCAAGGATTCCCTCATCGTCGAAGTGGATGCGGAGAACACCGACAAGGATCTCGACGCGCTGGAAATCCCGATCCCGAAACTCAGCAGGCGTTTCCAGCGGGATTTCAAGGATCTCCACGAGCTCGACCCAGCCAGCTTGGGAAACAAGCGGATACCGCTGAAGCCCTTCACGCCGGAAGAGACGCGCGAGATCGTCTTCAAAACCATGCTGGATTCCGAGATCCACCACACCATCCTCCTCGACGGCTCCGGCCCGGCGGATTACCGATCCGTCGTCGCCTTCTTCGCCCGGCAGCTCCTCAAGGATCTGCGCATGGTGGGCGGTTACGATGTGCTCTATCCGAAGGTGCGGGACTTCATGCGCGGTCACCTCTTCGAGGGATCGCCCGTGGATCTTGAGTATGCGGTGGTGCTGCGGAACCTCTCCGAACCGGATGCCGGGAGAATCCTCTACGATTCCTTCAAGGTCGCGATGAACGCCCTCACCATCGCGGATACCGGCACCACGCGCATCGAGGATCACATTCTCCTCAAGAACACACGCCCGTTCCGCACCGAGCACCGCCCATACCTAGAGGCGGGGAAATCCATCTTCACCCGCATCGTCGGCGAGGCGAATGCCGGGGGCTTCGAGCTCGCCTTCGCAGCCTTCCTCGAAGCCGCGCCGGACGTCAGGGCGTTCACCAAGAACTACCTCGCCATCGGTTTCAAGTTCGACTACGTGAAGGCAAACGGCGACCTCTCAAACTACGTCCCCGACTTCATCGCCCGCGACACCCAGGGCACCGTCTGGATCATCGAAACCAAAGGCCGAGAGGAACTCGATCTCCCGCAGAAAATGGCCCGCCTGAAACAATGGTGCGCCGATGCCACCGCCGCCGAGGAAAACGGTATCCGCTACGATTTCGTTTACGTCGATCAGGTCGGCTTCGAGAAACACAAACCCGCCACCCTCGCCGATCTCGCCACCAGCTTCACGGAATACAAATAGAGATGCCCGTCACCTCTCCAGAACAGTTTGAGAAATTCCTCTCGGAACCCGAGGGAACCCGGCTCGAATTCAAATCCGCGCGGACGAGTTACGAATTCGACAAGCTGGTGAACTATTGTGTCGCCCTTGCCAACGAGTGCGGTGGCACGATGATTTTGGGCGTCACCGACAAACGACCTCGGACCGTCGTGGGCACCAGCGCCTTTCCTGAACCGGGCGAAACGGAGGCCAGCTTGCACCGGGTTTTCAACCACCGGATTCCCGTCGAGGAATTCTTCCACGAGAGCAAGCGGGTGCTTATCATCCATGTGCCATCCCGCTTGCCCGGAACCGCATGGCAGCACGACGGAAAATATCTCAAACGCGCCGGTGATGCCTTGGTTCCCATGGGGGATCAGGAACTGCGCGCGATTTTCTCCGAAACCGGCCCCGACTTCACTGCGGAAATCGTGCCCCGTGCCGGTCTCGGCGACCTCCAGCCCGAGGCCATCGCCGAGTTCCGCAAACGCTGGCAAAAGAAATCGGGCAACGCACGCCTCGCCACCATGACGAACGAGCAAATCCTCCATGATTGCTCGCTGATCGATGGTGATGGCATCACCTACGCCGCCCTCATCCTTCTCGGCAGACCCGCCGCCATCACCCGCCACCTCGCGCAGGCCGAGGTCATCTTCGAATACCGCTCCGCCGAAGCCGCCGGTCCTGCCGCGGACCGCGAGGAATACCGCGAACCCTTCCTGCTCTACCACGACCGGCTCTGGACGAAAGTCAACCTCCGCAACGACCGCCAGAGCTTCCAGCAGGACTTTTTCCGCTACGATATTCCCACCTTCGATGAGACCTCCATCCGCGAGGCCCTTCTCAATGCCATCTGCCACCGTGACTACCGCGAGGGCGGCTCTGTTTTCATCCGGCAGTATTCCCGGCGGCTTGAAGTCGTAAGCCCCGGCGGCTTTCCTCCCGGCGTCACTCAGGAAAACATTGCCGATCAGCAAAACCCACGAAACCGTCGACTTGCCGAGGCCCTCAACCGCTGCGGTTTCATCGAGCGCTCCGGTCAAGGGGTGAACCTCATGATCGAGCAGGCCATCCGCCAAACCAAGCCGCTGCCGGATTTCTCCCGTTCCTCCGCCCATGAAGTATTCCTCACCCTCGCGGGTACTGTCCAGAATCCTGCCTTTCTCCGGTATATCGAACGCCTGGGAGAAGACGCGCTGGCCAGCTTCCAGACCCTTGATTTTCTAGCATTGGATGCCCTCTCTCATGGACGGGAACTCACTCAGGAAATGAAGTCCCGCCTCCCCGACCTGATGGAAGCGGGTGCAGTGGAATCCCAAGGCCGCGGAAAAGGCCGGCGATCTTTCCTCTCCCGCGCCCTTTATGAGACCATGGGCACGCCCGGCGTCCACACCCGTCAACAGGGACTCGACTACGAAACCAACAAAGCTCTGCTCCTCAAGCACTTGAGCAGTTGCAGGACGGGCGAAGCACCCATCAAAGACCTTGAACAGGTGCTACCCGCTCAATCCCGCGCCTCCATTCTCCGAATGCTCAATGAATTGCGGGACGAGGGTCGGATCAAGCTGCACCGCGCCGCCCGCGCTAGCCTATGGAAATTGATCCAACCAATTACCCCTGACGCGATTACCGTAACGATTACCGAAACGATTCCTGAAGCGATTCCTGAAGCGATTCCTGAAGCGATTCCTGAAGCGATTCTTAAAATACCCACTGATAGCCAATAGATTACGACTTAATAAATCGCTTCAGCTTCATGCACGAGACGCGATTCCTGACGCAATTACCCATTTCCCACTTTCCACCATGTCCCGCCCCTCCACCGAACACTACGACCTTTCCGAGACCGAGAAGCGCGATCTCATCAAGCTCATCGAGCAGGGCAAGCCGCTGCCGGAAAAATACCGCTTCATGCTCTTCGCCGACAAGCGCGAGGTGGAGCTGGTCTGGAATGGCAAGACCCGTGAGGTCTGCACTGTCATCCTGCCCTTCCAGACGCTCGAACACATCGACGAACCAAGGAGGGTGGGCGTCTCGCCCACTTCTTCCTCTTTCCAACCCGACCTCCTCGACATGAGTGGCCGCCAGACCAAGGGCTGGACCAACAAACTCATCTGGGGCGACAACAAGCTCATCCTCTCCTCCCTCAAGTCCGGCGCACTCCGCCGCCAGATCGAGGACGCCGGCGGCCTCAAACTCATCTACATCGATCCGCCCTTCGACGTCGGCGCGGACTTCTCCATGGACATCGAGATCGGCGGCGAAACCTTCCACAAGGAACCCAACCTCCTCGAACAAATCGCCTACCGCGATACCTGGGGGCGGGGCGCGGATTCGTTCATCAGCATGATCTATGAGCGGCTGATTCTGATGCGGGATCTGATGCACCCGGAGGGGAGCATCTACGTGCATTGCGATTGGCGGGTAAATGCACACGTCCGCTCTGTGCTCGACGAGGTGTTTGGGTCGGAGAACTTTCTAAATGAAATTCTGTGGCGACGTAGAACGAATACCGTCAAGGCGGTTTCGCAGAAATTTTCAGTCAATACGGACACAATCTTTCTCTACGCCCGTGACCGGAACTCGTATCAATTCAACATCCAATAC
>CAMBTF010000031.1 GCA_945870545.1 Akkermansia muciniphila | reverse complement strand
TCGATCCGAACCGGTTGATCCGAAGCGCGGGGCTTCTCAACAGATTCCGGGGTGCTCAGGATGGGAATTTCTGACGAAAGTGAAGGGTCTGGAGCTGGAGCCTTCACGATGTCCTCAGCTACACGATCCACCTTGATCTTCTGGCCGATTTTGAGCGCCTTGTGATTCACATTCGGGTTCGCGGTTATCAGTTCATCGACGGTGACTCCGTATTTCATGGAGATCTTGTAGAAGGTTTCGCCGGAAACGACGGTGTGCATCCGGGATTCCAGCGCGGTTGCGGGCGCAGTCTCATTACCGGCCGCGGCAGTCTTGCCGGGAACCTTAAGTTTTTGATCGGGATGGATGCGGGAATCCGCTTTGAGGCCGTTGAGATCCGCCAAGGCCGCGGCCGTGGTGCCGTTTTTGCGGGCGATGCGCTCGATGCTGTCGCCGGATTTGACCGTGTAGGTGGACACCTCTTCGGAAACAGGTTGGGAATCGCTGGCCGCAGCGGGAGTGGAGGGTGCAGGGCGGGAGGGCGGCGGCGTGGCAGTGAGGCGGGCGATCTTTTCCTCAAGCTGGCGGATCTGCATTTCCTGCTCCTCGCAGAGCGCCCGGAGGCGTTCCGTTTCGGTGGCTGACATCAGCGCACCGGATGTGACGAAAACGACAAGCAGCGAAGCAAGGCAAGTTTTCATATTCATGGGTCGTGTTTTTTCTGATTTTGGGTTCGTTGGCAACAAAAAACTTAAGACATCCTTAATATTTTAAAAAATTAAAGACATTTCACGTGAATCCGTTGAAGTTAGTGTTGGCTGTGCGCCGTTAAAGATGGGGTCTCAGCGGTCATCGCTACCATCAGCCAAGCATTTTTCCAAGGCGGAGCGAGCAGCTTCGAAGCCTGCGTTGTCCAGGTCAGGTGGGATGCAGTGGGGTTTATCGAAAACGACCGATACCCGGCTGAAAGGCTTGGGGATGACGAAACGATCCCAGGTTTTGAGCCGCCAGGCCGCGCAGTAGCGGATGTGGATGGGGATGATTTCCGCACCAGTCGCCTGCGCGATTTTGATGACGCCGGGCTGCACTCCGTAGCGTGGGCCTTTCGGGCCGTCGGGTGTAACGCAGACATCGAAGCCCTCGCGCAACGCCTTTTTCATTCCGATCAGGGCGGACAGCGCACGGCGGGAAGAGGAACCCCGTATCGCGCCGAGGCCGAACATGGACATGGCGGTGGCAAGAGTGGTGCCGTCCTTGCTGGCGCTGGTCAGGACAACGGATTTGCGACCTTTCCCGCCTGTCCCGCGCCAGATCGGCGGCATGGTGAAAATGCGGTTGTGCCAGAGTGCGAAGATGACCGGCGCGGGTGCGATGGGGGGCGCGGTGACGCCGGGATTTCCGTTAATCTCGTAGCGGAGGGTGAGTCCCCATAATTTCATGGCATACCCCGCGAGATAACCCGCGAGGCGTGAGCCGCGGTTGGCGCGGATTTCTGTGCTTTTGGATCGGACCATCTTTCAGAGGAATTCGGCGGAGTGAAGGCTGTCCACCAGGTATTGCCACCAGCCCAAGGCCGCACCCTATTTAGTAGCTTTGTGGGGGGATAGCACACCTTCGATGACCGCGACATCGGTGATTCCCGCGGCGCACTCGTCATGGATGACAAGGTCGTAGCCGTTCGCGTATTCCGGCACGCCGAAGATCGGGAGGTCGGGTTTGACCGTGGTGTTGTGTTTCAAAGATTGTGGGTTGCTAGTTCTTGGCGTGATATAGTTTCCACTTTTGTCCAAACACCTTCTGCGCACAAGCGCATCTTTCGCGATCAGTTCCCCAGAATGCCCTTGATGACATCCTCCGCGCCCTCGATCACCCTCTCCCCCTCGTCGATGACCTTTAGCCCCTGCTCAATCACCTTGTCGGGAGTCTCTCCAAGGACGGATTTTGTGAATTTGAAAACTTTTTCCCCGCTCTCCGGGATCACATCGAACATGCGCATCCCCGCCGCCATAATCAGGCGGTCGGTCAGGTCTTCCTTGGGATCGTCCAGAGTGCCTGTGATCCGGATCGGGGCCCACAGCAGGCCACGCTCCCCGGGTAGGAAAACGTCCGTTTCCGCGCCGGGAATACTGGCAAGCGTGCCAGGAACCAAACCGAGCCGGAAAAGCCCGTCGATGGCTTTTCCCTTGATCGAGAAATCCCCCTCCAGCCGGATCAACCCTTCGCTCGCCATCACGAAATCCGTGAACCAATACCCACCGTCCGAATAACGCCATTTCGTCCGCGCGTCGCTGAGCTGGATGATGCGGAAGCGCCGGGTGTCCGCATAGGCGGCGAGCGCATCAAGCATGGGCAGGGCGGTGAGCGTGCCGTTGCGTACGGTGAGTTCGCCGTTCATCGCCATCTTTCCGCTGATGTTGTTTACGGAAAAAGTGGAGGAGACATCGCCGGTGAAGCGACGAGCCCAGTTTTTGGTGAGGAGTTCGTCGCATTTCACCCCATCCAGATCGCCCTCGAAAGCGTATGTCCCGGTCTTCGAATCCCACTCCCCGAAGGCATCGATGCGTCCGCTATCCCATGCCCTGAGATCCGCACTGGTGATGAACGCGCTACCATCCCGGAACGATCCCCTGACCTTTTCCAAACGGATCGGCGGCAGCCAGGCCTTGGCCGGATCGATCGTCCCGCCGGTGATCTCACCTTCGTAAGCGCCCTTTGCCGCAAGCGGCTCGAGCCTCACCCTCATCCCCCGCGCGGCGACATCGCCCTCGATGGTCTTGGCGCGGATCGCGAGTTCACCGATTGATACCGACTCCAGCTCCACCTCGCTCGGCAACCAGCCCGACTGCTTCTTTTTCACTTTCTTAGCCACCTCGTCCGGCAGGGTCGGCGACGGTTCTTCTTTCCTGGTGAAATCCAAACCCACCTCCACCCGCGAAACCCTTGTCTGCTTGAGTTCCCACGCGCCCTTGCCCAACGCTCCGAAACCCACCTCCGTGCCGATCTGATCCGCCCGGACCGAAACAATCATCCCCTCCCCGGTGGCCTCGAAACGCTCCGTCTCCACCGCCAACCCGTCCCATCGGAAAGAGCTGAACGAGCCTACCACCTTCACCGCCTTGCTGACCTCGACGGACAGGAATTTCCGGAAACTCTCACTGTGCAGGTAAGCGCGCAGTCCCGCATATCCCAGCGCCAGCGCTAGCAAAAGAAACACCCCGAAGAGCGCCAGGAACTTTCCGAAACGCGGATCCTTCACCCCTCCCCGTTTCCTTCTAGCCCGTCTACTCATTCCCTGAAAGCTATCCGCGCCGCCAGAAACCGCAAGAACACAAGGAGGTGTTACTTTAGGCCTCGGATCAGGAGGCTTTCGAGACAGGCCACTCTGTGGAAAAAGCGTGCGGCGGCGTGCCCGGGAATCAATCCGCCCGGCAAAATAGGAAGATGGGAATTTTCATACTGGGAATCGGCGAGCCTCCTCCGCGTCCCTCAGGATCTGTTCCCGCAGTTCTTCCACCGAGCCGAATTTCCTCTCGTGCCGCAGGAATTTCCCGAAGCGGACACGCAGCTCTTTGCCATAGAGATCGCCGGAAAAATCAAAAAGGTGCACCTCGAGAAGCCGCTCGCCGCCATCCACGGTGGGGCGCGTACCGAGGTTCGCGACGCCTTTCCTCTCCCCATCCACCTTGACCGACCACACACCGTCGCGGGGCGTTTGCCGCTCGCCGAGGCGGAGGTTCGCGGTGGGGAAGCCAAGTCCGCGGCCCAGCTTCATGCCTTCGATCACCGTCCCGGAAAGCTCATAAGGCCGGCCGAGCATTTCCTCCACGGCATCGAAATTCCCGTCGCGGATCGCCTGGCGGATGCGGGTACTGCTGATCCTTTCCCCGTCCCACATCACCGGCGGCACGGCCTCCAGTTGGAAACCCAGCTCCCCGCCCATCCGGCGCAGCATCGCCACATCACCCGAGCGCTTGCTGCCGAACCGCCAGTCCTCGCCCACCGCGATCGTCCGCACATCGGCGGCCAGAAGTTTCCTTACAAATTCCTCCGCATCCATCTTCGCGAAGGTCATGTCGAAATGGATCACCAGCAAGCCCTCCACACCCAGCGCTTTCAACACCGCCGCCTTTTCATCGAGCGTCGCCAGCAGCGAGGCGGGCGCTTTCTCCGGCGCGATCACCCGGATGGGATGCGGATCGAAGGTCACGACGAAGGCTTTCCCGCCCTCTTTCCTCGCGGCCTCCACCGCCCGCGCGATCACCGCACGGTGCCCCACATGCACCCCATCGAAAACGCCAAGCGCGAGATGCAGCGGCCCGTCCTGCGCCGCCAATTCCTCCAGCTTGTCGATCCGGATAGGCATCGTTTTCAGGCTCCGCGCATCAGTGAAATTTCTGCCAGGGAAATGAGCGCTTTCATCAGGACCTCGGGATCAGCCTCCTTGAGCTGCGCGACGGTGACCGAGCGGTCGAGGGTGAATTTCCCCGAGTTCGTCCGGCGCAACTCGCTCAGGTGCGCGCCGCAGCCGAGCTTCTCGCCGATGTCGTTCGCGTAGGTGCGCACGTAGAAACCCTTCGTGCAATGCACACGGAAATCGACCTCCGGCAGGGCGATGCGCGTGATCTCGTATCCGCTGACCTTCACCGGGCGCAGCTTACGCTCCACCTCCTGCCCCTTGCGGGCGAGCTTGTAGAGCGGCACTCCGTCCATCTTGATCGCCGAAACCATCGGCGGGAGCTGCTCGAACTCGCCGGTGAACGCATCGAAGGCCGCCTTGATCTCCGCCTCGGAATAATTGCCGACCTCGCGCGTTTCGACCACCTCACCCTCCTTGTCTTGGGTGCTGGTGCGGGTTCCTAACGTGAGAGTCCCTTCATAGACCTTGTCCTCGCTCATCAGCAGATCCTGGATCTTCGTCGCGCGCCCGACCACCAGCATCAGCAGCCCGGTGGCCATCGGATCGAGCGTCCCGCAGTGGCCGATCTTTTTCGTATTCAGCGCCCGCCGACCGATCGCCACGACATCGTGCGAGGTCATGTCTGGTGCCTTGTCCACGAGCAGCACTCCGCTGGGGCCCGTATATTCCTCTGGTTTGTTTCTCATCGTGTTTAGAAAATCATTTTTCGAGCGACTCGCCGAGTGCGGTGAGCACCGCCGCCTTCGCGTCCTCCCACGGCCCGGCCATGCGGATTCCCGCCGCCAGCGTATGACCGCCGCCGCCGAACTTCATGGCGACCTCGCAAACATTCACGCTCTTGTCCTTGGATCGCATGGAAACCCGGATCTTGCCGCCCTCCAGCTCCTCGAAAAACGCCGCGACCTTCACCCCTTTCACCGAGCGGATCAGGTCGATCAAGCCCTCGCTATCATCCGGCTGCAGATCGAGCTTGAGCCGCACCGCATCGCGCAGCTCCCAGTTCGCGATTTTTCCATCGGCGGAAATCTCCAGCGTATTGAGCAGCTCGCGCATCAGCTCCAGGCGGCGGAACGGATAGTTGTCGTAGGTGTCCGCGTTGATTTTCCCCACGTCCAGGCCCCGGCGGATCAGATCCGCGCCCAGTTCGTAGGTGGCAGCGGTGGTGGAGCCGTATTGGAATGATCCGGTATCCGTGGAAACCGCCACATAGACCGCGTCGCGAGTCTCGGCGGGGAGTGGCATGTCCAGTGCACGGATGAGATGATAAAGAATCTGTCCCGTCGCCGGACTGGTGGCATCGATGATGTTCAGATCGCCGTAAGCTGGGTTGGATACATGGTGGTCGATGTTGACCCAGAATTTCGCCTTGCTCGCGGCATGCAGTGACTTATCGCCAAGCCGCGGTTTCGTCGCCGTATCGAGCGCGATGGCCACCTCCACCTCCAGAGGCTCGGCGGGCGGGGTCGTTACTTTTTCAGAACCAGCCATGAAAGCCAGGCTCTCGGGAACCCCGTCCTCGTTGACCAGATAGACCGTTTTTCCCATCGCCATCAGCGCAAAACCCAGCGCCACCTGTGATCCGATCGCATCCCCGTCCGGCCGGACGTGGCTCATGATCACGAAGCTCGAATGCTCCGCCACCACCGCGCCGAATTCCAAGAACAGCCCCGCCAATGTCTTTTTTTCGTCTCCGCTCATAATTACCAGCCCGCAACGCGCGGGGTGCGGATTCTCCCCAGCGCCCCCCTTGTGACAAGGACAAACCCGGAGTAACACTCGGCAACGACGGCACAGGAAAACCTAACGAACGTGTTCATACGTACCCTTTTTCAAGGAAATCATCCTTGCCCTAATCCCCGGTGCAGTACATTTAGCAGCCGTGCGCGATCTCTTGGCAAACCCTGCCTGGCAAGAGGAGGATCTCGGCCTGCCCCTGCCGGATACCACCCATGCCTGCTCTGTCTGTCTCCCGACCTGGGAGTCGGTCGTCGGCTATGAGGAGGGGCGTGAGAAAATCATCCGCCGCCTGCGCACCGGTTACCCGCGCTTTTTCAAGCATCCAACCGTGGAGCGCCTCTTCGAAAACGCCCGCGCGGAGCTGACCTCCGATGGCGAGGACGTCCTCGTGTTGCCCACGCGCCTCTCGGCACAACGCGCCCACCGCTGGCTGGAAAGGCAGGCGGAAACAGCCATCCGCACCACATCCTACCACGGCTTCCAGGCGCTCATTTTCCCGGAAAAGGCCAGGGCGCTCGCCAACCTCTACTGGCGCTTCTCCGGTGAAGGCGTCTCCTCGCGGCAAGCCCAGGATTATCTCGATGGGGCACTGCGCGAGGGATCGAAATCCCATCTCGTCGCCCGGGCGGTGGCAAAACTCAACGGCGGCGCGGCCGAAAACACGTTCGTATTCACCAGCGGGATTTCGGCGGCGCTGGCCGTCCTGCGCGCGCTTCCCGGCCTACGCGAGGGCAAGAAAACCCTTCAGATCGAGTTCCCTTATGTCGATGCGCTCAAGATCCAGGAGCGCTTCGGAAACGGAGCCGCCTACCTAAACGAAGCCACCGGCGAGTCCTTCGATGAAGCCCTGCGCCGCATCCGCGCCGGCGACTTCGCGGGCGTTTTTACCGAAATTCCCTCCAACCCGCTGCTCCGCACCGTTGATCTGCCGCTCCTCGCCGATGCCTGCCGCTCATCCCGCACCCCACTGATCCTCGACGACTCCGCCGCCGGGCCGCTCAACGTCGATGCCCTGCCGCATTGCGACGTGCTCACCTCCTCCCTCACGAAATGGGTTTCCGGAGCAGGCGACGTGATGGCCGGAGCGGCCACCGTCCGTGCGGATTCGCCGCTCGCCGCCGAATTCCTCGGTCCGCTTGCCGTGGACTCCGCCGAGTGCGCCCCGCTCTACGTCGCGGACGCTGAAATCCTGCTCTCAAACATGAAGGGCTACGCGAAACGCAACACCGCGGTGAACTTCAACGCACTCGCTCTCGTCGCCTTTCTGAAAGACCACCCCGCCGTCGCCAGCGTCTGGCATCCCTCGGTCACGCAAACGGAAAACTACACAGCGATCATGCGGAAAAACGGCGGCTTTGGAGGGCTGCTTTCCATCGCTCTCACGAACCCGAAGAAAGCCCCGAAAGTCTATGACGCGCTGAAAATTTCCAAAGGTCCCTCTTTCGGAACGCCTTTCACACTCGTTTGCCCCTACACCCTCCTCGCCCATTATGATGAGCTGGACTGGACGGAGGACTGCGGAGTCCCCGCGAACCTGCTGCGCATCTCCGTGGGACTGGAATCGCCGGACACCATCATCGCCGCCTTCGCCGAGGCGCTGGCATAACACCACCAACACCATGTCATTTTTCAGCGGACAACGGACGGGAGAGTCCACCCGTCAGCGGATAACGGGGGAGCGGGAAACGGGACCGGCTGTCGGGAAATTCATCCCATGTTTTTGGGGTCAGTGTTTTTGGGTGTTCTTCTTATCTGAAAAGGTCGCTGTGGCTGCCCGTTCTCTCAAGGAACAGGTAATCTCCATCAACACGATAGATTAGAATCCAGTCCGGTTCGATATGACAGTCTCTTGACCCTGACCAATTCCCACTCAGTGCGTGGTCACGTTGACGCTCCTCCAGCACTTCGCTATTTACTATGGCACTTACGACCTCCTTGAGCTTACTCAAATCTTTGCCTCGCTTCTTAATCCTCTTGAAATCCTTTTTGAATTGGCTGGTCTGAAAAATCGCTTTCATGCATTCCAGCTCTCGAAAAGTTTCTCGGTAGAGTCAAATCGTTCCAGATTACGGCCATTTCGGGATTCCTCCAGTGCCTTTATCGTCACGTCATTCGGAATAGCCACATCGAACGGCAGTCCGTTCCGTAAGGTGATCTGTGTATAAAACATACGAATCGCCTCGGTCGGACTCAGACCCAAGCGTTGGAGTATTCCCTCGGCCTGCTCCTTGATCTCAGGCTGAATTCGACTGTGAACTGCTGCGGTCTTCATAATCACAATGTGTTGCATGCGCAACACGCAGTCAAGGAATTTTCCATCCAACGTGGAGCTCGTGCACCACTACCCGCGAGGGCGGAAGTGGAACACGGGGTGGATGGTTGAATTAGGGATGAACGTCTCGAACACAGCGGCGGGTAGCGGTTGCAAGAAGCGTCTTGTCTCCATCTGGTTTTGCTAGAGATCCGATGGTGAAATGCCTGTGTGCTTGGCGATCCGAGCGAGCATCTTAGGCCCTATTTCGGTACCGTCGTGAAAGGAGAATACAAAATCTGCCCAACCATCACGCTCTAAAATCCTGTGAGAGCCCCCCGTCTCACGCTTAATGCTCCAACCGATCTTCAAAAGAGCCTTCAATACCTTCCTCGCTTTCGTAGATCCCCAAGCGCTCATGCTGAAACAGTGAAAACCTCTGCAAGCTCGTCCGAATTCTCACCAGAATCAATACGGTCGGCAAGTATGCGCAGAACCAACGATTCAACCTTCCGAATGGCCTCATCGGCGGTGTCACCATAGACCATTGCGCCGGGTATCGCAGGCACTTCGGCTATGAACCTGCCGTCGTCTTCGGTCTCAACTTCAATTCGCATGGTGAAGGCTACTCCATGAACGGATCGGTTCAAGTTCTTTTTGGGGCTGCAAATCGGGAGTTTCTTTGGAGAACGTCCGCGATCAGCGGCTCGCGACCTTGGACTTTGCATCAGGACCGATTTTATCGCGAGTCCGCTGCATTGCGTCGTTCTGCGGTGGTAGGTCGTGACGCGAAGAACGACATCAAGACGGCTCACGCCGCCTTCGATGCCCCTCGATCCGGCAAGAAGACAGAAGCCACCATCGCTGCTCCCGCCAGAATGAGCATGCCACCCCACGCCCATGAGGGCAGAACGACGCCTGTCGATATCAGGATTGAGACAGCGATCGCGACCACGAACGAGAAGGTGCGTGCAGTGGATTTCATTACTTCATTTCTTTTCATGCTGGTGTAGCAGAACAGCGTTATTAAACGACCGGTTGGGTTTCACCTACCTCGTTCATGACGGCTTTTTAGACGCGAGTATGCTACGAGGCAAGCCATAAAACGGTGTGGGATCAATCTGGGTGGGGTGAGTCCCCGCTAAATCACATTTCCCAAGGCTCCGCAGCCGCGTCTGGGTGTGTTCTCTCTCTGGGTGTGACGAAGAGGGTGGGAGGTGGGAGTCGTTGATAGACCGTTTGCCAAACGTCCTTGCGCAGATCCATGCCGCCGGAGGCTTTTGACTGCTGCGGTTCTCATCCGCCGCTTTTTGGGTGAGTGATGGAAAAACGAAGGTACCCGGTAGCAACCCGTCGTCCCGTAAAACAAAGCCGCCTTGAGAGCTGTGAATGAAGAATCACAGCAGTCCAGAGCCTGCGGCGCACGCTAGTTTGTTGTCACATTTTCATCCCACGAAGCGTTTCACCGCATCGCGCTTGAGGCGGAGTTCGCGCCATTCGTTGACGAGGCGGCTGGCCTCGATGATGCCGCATCCGGCGGGAAGTGAAATCCTGTTTCCCTGCCACCAGAGGCCGCGGA
>CAMBTF010000030.1 GCA_945870545.1 Akkermansia muciniphila | reverse complement strand
CATGGCGCACTACATCCGCAATGCCCCCGCCCCATCAAGGTGAAAGCCGCTGGCTTTTCATCTCGGCCATCGGAACACCGTGGCGCCGCAGGCTCTGGACTGTTGGGATTCTTCTCCCCAGCTCTTGGGTGAGTTTCGGAGGTATGGGCGGGCGTTGGCCGCGCCCGCGCGACGGATTTTCTTCGCCACCTTTTTACAACGCCCCAACAACCTCTCCACCCCGATGAAATCCCGCTCTGGATACGCTGCCGCCAGCTCCACGAGAAACGACCCGTCCCCGCATCCCAGGTCGATCTCCAACGGCCGCTCCCCGTTCCGGATTTCATTCATTTCCAGCCGCCGGAAATAATGCGGAGGGACGAACTCGGCTTCGGAAATCGGCGGGCGCGGCAAGGTGTTCATGGCGCACTACATCCGCAATCCCCCCGCCCCATCAAGGCGAAAGCCGCTGGCTTTGATCTCGGCCATCGGAACACCGTGGCGCCGCAGGCTCTGGACTGTTGGGATTCTTCTCCCCAGCTCTTGGGTGAGTTTCGGAGGTATGGGCGGGCGTTGGAGGAAAGGGATTGCTGCTGGATGGTGGGGGTAAGGTTCGTCGCCGCCTTGACACGGGGGGCGTGGGATGGTTTGGTGTTGGAGTTCCATGGAATCGGAATTTGTCAGCTTTGAAGAACTGGATCGCGAGCACCGTGAGGAGCGCGCCCGCGATGCGGAACGCCTGCGCACCGGCGAGATCACCCCGGAGGCGCTTCAGGAGGAAAACTCGATTTTCCCTAAGGATACGGTGATTACGTTTGATCTGGTCGCATACCTGAAGAAGGCATACCCGATGAAATGAGAGCCGGGGACGAACCGACGGAATTTCTGGATTTCGCCTCGTTGCTGAGCGCGCCGATCAAAGGGGAGCTTCCCCTTCTGGTGGGTGGCCATGCCGTGAATGTCTGGGCGTGGTTTTATCGCAATCGGATCGGCAAAGTCCTTGACGATTGGCTTCCGTTGACAAGCAAGGATCTCGATCTGGTCGGGACTGTTGCATTGCTAGAGATCACGGGGTTGACTTTGCATCCATCTGGCCGCGAGAGCTGCTGGAGGCGGCGAAAGATCCACGTATCATGAATTTCGTGAAGCATCGGCTGCCCGGCTAGCCCTTTTCTCCGAGAATGACGGAGACGGTTGGTTTCGCTGCGAAGATCCTTCTCGCCACCGCGCACACTTCCTCCGGTGTGAGTTTATCGTAGATTTCCGGGAGTAGGCGGTGGGTGTCGGCGGGGTGGCCGAAGAGGAGGTCGAGGGCGGCGTGGCGGGCATTCGAGGAAATGGATTGCTGCTGGATGGCGGCTCCGCTGAGGACGGTGGAGCGGACGCGTTCGAAGGTGTCCGCGGGGATGCCTTCGGCGGCGATTTTCGCGATTTCCTTGAGCAGCTCGGTGCGGGCGAGTTCGAGCTGCTCGGGCGAGGTGGCGAGGTAGAACGTGAAGAGGCCACTGTCGTAGCCGAGGAACTGGGTGGCGCCGACGCGGTAGGCGAGGCCGAGCTCCTCGCGGATGCGCCCGAAGAGCGGCCCGGCCATGTCGGAGGCATGCTCCTGGACGAAGGCGAGCGCGTGGCGGTCGGTCCCGCTGACGTGGGTGCCGGGGTAGCCGATGGCGAGCACGGCCTGCTTCTTGGGTAGGGTGAGTTCGGCGCTTGCTCCTATATTCGTAGTAGATGCGGGTGGCATCCACCTTTCCCCGGCGGGGAGGTTTTTAAAAAAGGTTTCGAGGAGGCCGATGAGCTGATCGGGGTCGAAATCTCCGGAGATGGCGAGGGTGAGGTTGGTGGCGTTGAAATGGCGGGCGGGGTGGGCGGCGAGATCGACGCGTGCGATTTTTCCCAACGTATCCAAGGTGCCGAGCGAATCGAGGCCGTAGCCGGTGCCGCTGTAATGGGTGGCGCGGAGCTGCGCGAAACAGCGGTGCAGCGGATCGGCGAGGGCTTCTTCCAACGACGCGAGCTGCGAGGCCTTTTCGCGGGCGATGGCCTCCGCGGGGAAGGTGGGATTGAGGATCACATCGGCGAAGACCTCCATGATGGGCAGGGCGTCGGCGGAAAGGCCGGAGGCCTGGACGAGCAGGGCGTTGTTGCCCGCCGAGGCGGAAATGGATGCGCCGAGCGACTCGAGGGCGTGGGCGATTTCATCGGCGCTGCGGGTCGCGGTGCCCTTGGGCAAGGTGGAGGCGAGGAGCTGGTTGAGGCCGTTGGTTTGCGGGTTTTCCGAAGGCAAGCCCGCGCCGGCAGCAGCCTGAAAATGGATGAGCGGCACGCGGCGATCCGGTAGCAGCGCGAGGCGGAGGCCGTTGGAAAGGGTGTGGGTGGTGATCGCGTGGGAGACGGCGGCGGCTTTGCTGCGCGTGGCGGCGGGCACGTGATCCTTCGGATCGACCGAGGTGTAGGTGAGACGGTTTTCGGAAAGCTTCGCGGCCACGCGGCGGATGTCGTCGGCGGAGACGGCGTTGATCGCGGCGAGGTGGCTGCGGGTGAAATCGAGATCGCGCGCCTCATGCCAGTTCGACGCGAGATCGGAAGCGCGACCCGAGGCGGTGGTCAGCGAGCGGAATTGGCTGGCGGCCGTCTGGCGCTTTGCTTTCGCGAGATCCTCATCGAGGGCGCTGGCGGCGATATCCTCGATCTCGGCGAGGATGGCGGCCTTGAGCTCGTCGCGTTTCTCGGGAGCGGATTCCGCGGAGACGGCGATAAGCCCTTCCGATCCGGGGCCGATCCATGTCCATGCGGAGATCTCGATGGCGAGTTCGCGCTGGTCGCGGAGGCGGCGGTGGAGGCGGGATGCCTTGCCGCGTCCGAGGATGGCGGCGAGCAGATCGTAGGCGGGCGCGTCGGGATGGGCAACGTCCGGGGCTTTCCAGGAAAGGCACAAACGGCTCGTCGGCACATCGAAGGTGTCGAAGCCCTCGCGCGGCCCGAGCTGCACCGCGTCCGCCTGGATATGCGGCTCGGGGCCGGGGACGATTTTGCAATCCGCCGTCAGCTCCATGACGAGCTCGCGGGCTTTCGCCGGATCGAAATCACCCGAGATCACGAGGTGCGTGCGATCCGGCGTGTAGCGGGCGCGGTGATAGGCGGTGAGATCGGCGTATTGGATATCATCGAAGAGATGGCGGTGGCCGATGACCGGGTGGCGGCGGGCATCTACGGTGAATGCCGTAGATAAGAGCAGCCGGATCGAGGCGTTGTCGGGATCGTCGAGACCCATGTCGATCTCGCGGCGGATCACATCCTTTTCCGACTCAAACTCGGACTCTGGAATGACGGGGGAAAACACCAGCCCGGTGAGGCATTTCAGGAACGTTTCCAGCGAGCGCGAAGGGCCGTCGATGTAATAGACCGTGCGCTCGAAGGTGGTGTAGGCGTTCCAGTGGCCGCCGGCCGCCTGCACGGCCTGGGCGAGCTCCTCGGAGGTGAAATCGCGGGTGCCCTTGAAGACCATGTGCTCGAGGAAATGCGAGAGGCCGGAACCGAGTTTTTCGCCCTCATGGATGCTGCCGGTGGCCACCCATGCCTGCACGCTGATGACCGGCGCGGCGGGATCGGGATCGAGGATCAACGTGAGTCCGTTCGGGAGGGTGTGGCAGGTGGCGTGGGTGGGTGGGTATTCCATGGGGCTGATTTCCGGCTTGGCTGGAGGATGAATGGGGCATAAATGATGCGCATGCAACGGTGGATGTTATGGACGGTGATGGGCGTCGTCGGCCTGACGGTGATGTTCTTCGTAGCGCGTTTCGCAAAAAGCGAATACCACCTCCGCCAGCCCTCCAAAATCTGGGTGCCCATCGCGCTGCGGGCGGATATCTCGATGGAGGATCAGAAGAACCTAGCGAAGCAGATCGAGGATAAACTCCGCACCGAGGAGATCCTGCGGGCAGTGGTGGCGGACATCGGCCTGCAGGAGAAATTCAAGCAGCCCGGCGAAGCCGCCGCGGTGAAAGAGCTCAGCCGCAGGCTTTTCGTCGAGGTGGGCAGCGCCGATACGCCGAACGGCTCCGTGCCCTCGATCAACATCGGCGTGGCGGGCATCGGACATGAGTCGGAACTCCTCGGCGAGGTCTCGATGCGCATCATCCGCGAGGTGTGGCTCATGATCGGGATCGACCCGGAAACAGGCAAGCCGAGCAAGCCGGGCGATACGCCACCGCTGGATAAATTGTAGCTCCAAAATTATGTATTCCTTTTTTTAGAAAAAAGGAATACGTTGACGGCATGAGTGATAGCTACACGATCAAGACCGCGCAGCAAAGGTTTTCGGCCTTGGTGGAGGAGGCAGTGGATCATCCCGTGACGATCACGAAGCAGGGGCGCGCGGTGGCGGTTCTGATCTCTATGGAGCGGATGGAGGCCATCGGCGAAACCATGGAGCTTCTGGCGGATCCGAAGGCGATGTCCGCGATCCGTAAACACCGCGCGGACAAGGCCAAATACCATGATGTCTCGGTGCTCGACGGGATATGATCGCCGTCCGCATTCAGGATGAGGTGGTGGATTACCTCCGCCGTTTGGCTCCGCAGCCCCGCCATACGCTGCGGCTGGCCATCAAGGATCTGGCGCATGAAAAGGGTGATATCAAGGCGCTCACGGATGAGCTGGAAGGATTTTATCGGCTGCGGGTCGGCGCGCACCGGGTTGTTTTCGAATACCAGATCATCGAGGGTAGCCGCATGATCACCTGTGTTTTCGCAGGGCCGCGGAAGTGGATCTACGAGGTGTTCCAAAGCAGATTGTTGGAGTGATACCAACGCAAGGAGGCGCTCGTGTTTCTCCGCTCGCCATTTCCTTACCCGGCAATAATGTGAGGCGAAATGATAAACGGAACCGATCATCCCGAGGAGCCAATCCGCGAACTGGCGGATCATGAGGGCATCCTCGGCGTGACGGTGGATCCGGAGCACGGGCGGCTGCAGATCGATTACGATCCGGCGCGCCTCAGCGAAAGCGATCTGCGGGCGATGGCCTCGGAAGACGCCGCCGACCTTTCCAACGCGCTGCGAAAACTGAGTTTCCGGCTGGAAAGCGCTAGCAGTGAGGCGGGCGCGCTGAAGCTGGAGAAAAAGGTCGGAAAGGTTCCCGGCGTGCGCCGCGCGACAGCCACCTACCTCGGCAAGGTGCTGTGCCTGACTTTCGATTCCTCGGTCGCACCGGAGGCGCAGGTGATCGCCGGGGTGAAAGGGACGGGCGCGTCGATCACGCCGCTGGAGATGCGCAAGCCGGAGGACAAGCCGCTCGCCGCCCGCATCCGCGCCGGTGAGCACAACGAGGAGATTTCCTGCGGACTCGGCCTGCTTTTCCTGATCGCCGCTTTCACGGTGGAGAAAATTTCCGGCGTTGGGTGGGCGACGCACAGCTTGTATTTCGGAGCCTATCTTTTCACCGGGCAGGAGGGCGTGAAGTCGGCCATCGCCTCGCTGCGTGAGAAGGTGCTCGATGTGGATGTGCTGATGGTCCTCGCGGCGCTCGGAGCGGCACTTGTCGGCGCTCCCTTCGAGGGTGCGCTGCTGCTGTTCCTGTTCGCCTTTTCCAATGTCCTCCAGCGCTATGCCATGCAGCGCACGCACCGCGCGATCGAGTCCCTGCTGAAGCTGCGGCCCGACACTGCCTCGGTGAAACGCGGTGGCGCGGTGATCGAGGTGCGCGTCGAGGACTTGCAGATCGGCGAGACGGTGGTGGTGAAACCCGGCGGCCAGATTCCGGTGGACGGCGTGCTTTCCGAGGGCGAGACACACGTCGATGAATCGTCGCTCACCGGCGAGTCGATGCCGGTCACGAAGCACGCGGGCAGCAAGCTTTTTGCGGGCACGATCAACCAGAGCGGCGGCATCGAGCTGACCGTGACGAAACGTTCGGACGATTCCGCGTTGGCGCGGATGGTGAAGCTCGTCGCCGAGGCGCAGGCTGAGAAATCGCAGGCCCAGCGTTTCCTGGAGAAAGCGGAGCAGTGGTATGCGATGGGCGTGATCCTTTTCACCATCGGCGTGTTCCTGGTTCCGTGGCTGCTATGGGGGGAAACGTTCGGCACCGCGTTCTACCGCGCGATGACCATCATGGTCGTGGCGTCGCCCTGCGCGCTGGTTATCAGCACGCCGGCGACCGTCCTTTCCGCCATCGGCGGCGCGGCGCGGCGCGGAATCCTGATCAAGGGCGGCTCCCACCTCGAGCGCGCATCTACCATAGACATCGTAGCAGTGGACAAGACCGGTACGCTCACCGTCGGCAAGCCCTCCCTCACCGAGATCGTCACGCCGCAAGGAGCCGTTGCTTTAGGAAGCGAACTCCCGGCGGAGGCGAAGGAGCTCCTCCGCGTCGCTGCCGCGCTGGAGTCGAAATCGGAGCACCCGCTCGCCCGCGCCATCATACAGGCGGCGGAGAAAACAGGCATCGCCGCGCCGCCCGCGTCCGCGTTCCAATCCACCGCCGGCAAAGGCGCGGAGGCCACTGTGGAAGGCAAGCGCTACGTGATCGGCAGCGAGCGCTGGTTCCGCGAGAACCAGGCGGCGGGCTTCGCCGCCCTTTCGGAAAACTCCAAACCCCTGCTCGAAAAAGGCCGCACCTGCGTCTGGATGGGACTGCGTGACGGCGATTCCGTCACCGCCCTCGCCGTCCTCGCCATGGCCGATACGATCCGCCCCGAGGCGCGCGAACTCACCGCGCAGCTCCACCGCCACGGCGTGAAAAAGGTGGTCATGCTCACCGGCGACCACCGACTCGTCGCCAAGACCATCGCCGATGAGGCGGGTATCGACGAAGTCCGCGCCGAGCTGCTGCCCGAGGACAAGCTCCGCGTGATCGGCGAGCTAAAAAAGGAAGGCCGCGTGATGATGGTCGGCGACGGCGTGAACGACGCCCCCGCGCTCGCCACCTCCGATCTCGGCGTCGCGATGGGCGGTGCGGGGACTGATGTCGCCATGGAAACCGCCGATGTGGTGCTGATGGGCGACCGCTTGGAAAACATCCCACTGCTCCTCAGTCACTCGCGCCGTGCGCGCCGCGTCTTGATTCAGAATCTCACCCTCGCCTCCGCCGTGATCTTTTTCCTGATCATCGCCGCCCTCGGCTTCGCCCTGCCGTTGCCCATCGGCGTCATCGGCCATGAGGGCAGCACGGTCATCGTCTGTTTGAACGGCCTCCGCCTGCTGATGATCTCGCGCTCGAGGATCTGAGCGGAATGTCGGCCCAAGTTCATTTTTTGAAGCGGTGATTTGGAGTCTGTGGTAAGGATGTTTAAAATACGGCCCAAAGGGTTTTTCCGGCATGAGCGATGCTTGACTTTGTCTCCGACGGGCGGGTTTTCCTGAAGTGAGGGTGGATATCCGGGGAAAGGTTGGGATTGCGGGGGGCGGCGGCAGTGGGTAGGAAAGGGGTCGCGGTTGTGGCCGCCATCATTTCCTCATGAACATCATCATCGTAGGGGCCGGGGAGATCGGCAGGCATCTGGCTATGTCTCTGGCGAAGGAAGCGCACCGCATTTCACTCATCGAGGCAGACAAAGTGCTCGCTGATGAACTGGATGCCACGCTGGATTTGAAAGTGATCCATGGCGATGGCACCAGCGTGTCCCATCTAGCCGATGCGGACGTGGGCGAATGCGAGCTTTTCCTGGCGATGTCATCCTCAAACACCACGAACATGATGTCGGCCTCTATGGCGAAAAACATGGGCGTGGCGAAGGTGGTAAGCCGTGTGCACCCCTCGCTCCAGCGCGAGGAGTGGCTATTCGATTTCCGCGGGCACTTCGGCGTGGATCATATCTTCAGCTCGGAGCGCCTCACGGCCATCGAGCTGGCGAAATTCGTCCGCAATCCGGATTCATTGGTGGTTGAGGAATTGGCGCGGGGCCGGATCGAACTGCAGCAGATCAGGGTGGGTGGCAATTCGGAGGAGATCCGCAAGAGGCTGCGTGACATCGAGGCGCCGCGGGGCGTGCGCGCGGCGATCATCACAAGGGGCGATACATCCCACGTGCCCACCGCGGAATCCGTGATCGAGGAGGGCGATCTGGTGACAATTTTCGGGGAACCGAGGAAGCTGCGTGGGTTCGCGGAGAGGTTGCAGGGAAAAGGCCGCAGCGGAGACAAGCTGCGGGTGGTCATTTTCGGCGGCAACGAATACGGCTTCTCGCTGGCGCAAATGCTCGAGAGCATCGATTGCACGGTGCGCGTTTTCGAACGCGATCCGGCAATCTGCGCCAGCCTCGCTGACCGCCTGACCAACGCCACGATCATCAACGCCGATGCCACCGTATCCGCGGAACTGGAGGAGGAGCAGGTTGGTGAGGCGGATTTCTTCATCAGCACCAGCGTGGACGATGAGGACAACGTGATGTCCTGCCTGCAGGCACATACTCTCGGGGTGAAAAACTGCCTCACGATCATCCACCGCGCGGACTACGCGGCAGCGATCTCGGCAAGCGGCCACCACTTCGGCATCCGCGCGGCGATCAGTCCTCGCGAGGCGACCCGGCGTGAGATCCAGCGCTTCATCACCACGGATTCCCACCATATCGTGAAAAAATTCGACGGGATCGATCTGTTAGAAATGCGCGTTGGGAAAGGCTCCATCGCTGCCGGGCACATGGTGAAGGAGATCGACTGGCCGCCGGGCACCGTGCTGGTGGGGAAACAGCGCGGACTGCAAGCGGAGGTTCCCGGCCCGGACGATGTCTTGCTGGGTGGTGACCATATCTACGCGATGGTTTCCAGGGACGTGGTGAAACGTTTCCTGAAACTGCTGGCCGCCTGATCCAAGCCGATCCGCCCATGAATTTCTACCTGATCGCGCGCATCCTCGGCCTGCTCCTCGTGCTGGAGGCCATGGCCATGCTGATGTGCGGATTCTTCGCGAAGTTTGATGTGGTCGCGGGCGACAAGGAAGCGGCCTCGATGCTATTTCTCGCCGCGATCATCACCGGCGGCTGCGGGCTGCTGGGCATCTTGCCGGGGATCAGGAAAACAAGGCATGACAAGATCCCGAAGCGGGAGGCGATCGTGATCGTGGGCATAGGCTGGCTCTTGTGCAGTGCTTTCGGCGGGCTCCCTTTCGTACTATGTCCACCGTATCTCACGCCCGCAGGGGCGTTTTTCGAGGCGGCCTCCGGCTTCACCACCACCGGCTCCTCGGTGATGACGGTGATCGAGGAATGGCCGCGCGGCATCCTGCTGTGGCGCGCCGCGACGCAGCTCCTCGGCGGGATCGGGATCCTGGTGCTTTTTGTCGCACTGCTTTCCTACATCGGGGTCTCCTCGAAATCCCTTTTCAACAACGAGTCCTCCTTCCGCAGCGGCGATCTAGGCCTTGCGCGCATCCAGGACACCGCGAAGCTGCTGCTGCGCATCTACTTCGGCATGGTGCTCGCGTGCTTGGTCGGGCTGCGGTTCATGGGGCTGTCTTGGTTCAGCGCCGCCTGCCACGCGTTCGCCACGGTCTCTACCGGCGGCTTCAGCACCCATACGGCAAGCATCGCCCACTACACGGGTTGGGGAAACTCGTGGTTGATCGAACTGTGGCTGATCCTTTTCATGACCCTGGGCAGTCTCAATTTCCTGCTCTTCGTGGTGATCCTGCGCCGCAACTGGAAACGGGTGATCAGCGAGGAGGACGCCCGCTGGTTCATCGGGATATGCGCGCTTTTCATCCTGCTGATCGCCATAGGACGCAGCCAGACGGAAGAGGTCACCATCCTTGCGAGCCTGCGCGATGCGGCGTTCATCGTGGTCACGATCGCATCGACCACCGGTTTCGGCACGGCGGATTATGACCAGTGGCCGTCGTGGTCGAAGGTGCTCATCGCCTGCCTGATGCTGATCGGTGGCTGCGCGGGTTCGACCTCGGGTGGTTTTAAGGTGGGCAGACTCATCGTCTTCGCGAAATCGGCACGGAACGAGATCATCCGCACGTTCCGGCCGAACCAGGTGTTCCGTGTTGTGGTGAATGGCAATCCGCTAGACGACTCCGCGCGCGCACGCACCATGTTTTTCATCGCGCTTTACCTGTTGATCTGCGTCGCCTCCACGGCGGTGGTGGGCTTCCTTGAGGCGGGCACGGAGATCAGCATGGAAAGCTGTGCCGGT
>CAMBTF010000029.1 GCA_945870545.1 Akkermansia muciniphila | reverse complement strand
CGGCTACGGACACGCCCGAGGAGATCGAGAAAGGTGGCGGCCGCGGCTTTCCCCGCCTCGACGCCCGGCTGGTGGTAGGCGTTGATGTTAACCAAAGACGCGTAGAAGGAAACCGTGCGCTCAAACAAAGCAATGAGCAGGCCGAGGTTGAACGGGCTCACCTCGCGGATCGAGATCGTAAGCGAGTTGCGGCCATTCTCATAAAGCGCGGCGCGCGTGCCGCGCAGGAATCCTTGCAGGTAATCCTGGCTGGTGTTGCCGGGATCCACCTCGATGGATTTCCCTTTCCGCCCGTGGCGCACCTCGATGAAGCATGCGAAGAAATTGTTCACCCCATCGCGGAGCTGCTGAACGTAAGCGTGCTGGTCAGTGGAGCCTTTGTTTCCGTAAACAGCGATGCCTTGGTTCACGGTGTTGCCGTCGAGGTCTTTCTCCTTGCCCAGCGATTCCATGACGAGCTGCTGTAGGTATTTGGAAAACAGCACCAGTGAATCCTTGTAGGGCAGCACGACCATATCCTTCTCGCCCTTGCCGTTCGTCGCCTTGTGCCATGCGATCGCAAGGCGCATCGCTGCGTTTTTCCCCGCGTCTTGGGTTCGCGTTTTCCCATCCATCGCCGCCGCGCCGGCGAGCATCGCGTCGATGTCGAGGCCTTGCAGCGCGGCCGGGACGAGACCCACGGTGGAAAGCACGGACGTGCGCCCGCCGACCCAATCATCCATCGGAAAGCGCTCGATGAAGCCGTGCTCGGTGGCAAATTGATCGAGCTTCGAGCCCTCGCCCGTCACCGCCACCGCGTGTTTACCGAAGTCGATCCCGGCCTTCTCGAACGCCGCCTTCGCCTCCAGCATGCCGTTGCGCGTCTCCGGGGTGCCGCCGGATTTCGAGATCACGAGCACCAGCGTTTCCGCAAGATTGAGCGTGGCGAGCGTGTCGTCCATCCCCTGCGGATCGGTGTTGTCAAAAAAGGAAATTGGCATCCTTGCCTTCTGGCCGATGGCGTGGGAAACAAGCTGGGGTCCCAGCGCCGATCCGCCGATGCCGATGAGCAGCACGTGCTTGAACAGGCTCCCATCGGCCGCACGGACTCCACCTGTGTGGACGCTCTCCGCGAATTTCTTCAGAGCCTTGAGCGGCTCGGTGATCGCGGCCCGGAGTTCCGGCGTCGGTGCGAGATCCGCGTTGCGTAGCCAATAGTGCCCCACCATGCGCCCCTCGTCGGGATTCGCGATGGCTCCGCTTTCCACCGAGATCATATCGGCGAAGGCCTTGTCCACTTTTCCGCCAAGCGCATCGGCGTAGGCCTTGTCCACATCCATCAGGGAAAGATCCAGGCTGAAGCCAAGATCATCATAGCGCACCAAGTTCTCGTTGTAGGATTTCCAGCTCATATTTTTTTGGATGAATTTTATTAGTCAGGCTTTTCACACAAGAGCAAGCCCGGGCTAAATGAGAAGTATCAACCACGGATGAACGCGGATGGAAGATGAAACCGTCTCCACCTCAAATCTCAATCCGTGTTCATCCGCGTTCATCCGTGGTTTTATTCTCCCTATTGCATCTGCCTTGGTTCAGTAATGGAGGATGGCTCTAACTTTATCGGCGGGGAGTTTCCCGCGCCCGCCGAGGAAGGAAAGCTCGATCAGAAAGGAAATCGCAACAATTTCAGCACCCAGCCCTTCGAGGAGTCTCACCGCCGCGCTGGCCGTGCCGCCGGTCGCCAGCAGATCGTCCACCAGCAGGATCTTCTCGCCCGGCCTCACCGCGTCCTCATGAATCTCAACAATGGCTTCGCCGTATTCCAGCGCGTAGGCCTCCTCATTGCACCGCCACGGCAGCTTGCCCTTTTTCCTCACCGGCACAAAGCCCGCCCCCAGCCGATCCGCCACCGCCGCCGCAAAAATAAAGCCACGCGCATCGATCCCCACCACCTTGTCCACCTTCGCGCCGCCCGCCGTTTCGCAGAGCTGGTCGATGGATGCCCGGAAAAGCGCCGCGTCGCCTAGGATGGGCGTGATGTCCTTGAACACGATCCCCTCCTTCGGAAATCCCTCCACGTCCCTGATCGCATTTCTCAGTTGCTCAATCATGCCCGAGAATCTCTGCCTGAGAGGAAAGGGCAAGAACCGAAGAACCGTGACGGCGTATCGTTTTGCTGCGTTCCCTTAGTCATCTAGGAACTTTCCGGGATTCAATATATGGTAGGGGTCGAGCGCGCTTTTCAGCGAGCGATGAACGGCAAAGGAAACCTCCCCGAGTGCCTCCTTGATCCAAGGTTTTTTCGCGAGGCCGATCCCGTGCTCACCGGTGATGGCACCGCCATTCTTCAGAACCCAAGCGAAGAGAATGTCGAGCGCGGCGTCCGCGCGTTTCCTGACCTCCGGATTCCCATAGTCTTCAACCATCAGGTTTGTGTGGATATTGCCGTCGCCAGCGTGGCCGAAGCATGCAATGGCGATACCGGTTTCCTCCTGCAACATACGGGCAAACTCTACGAGTTCGACCAGCTTTCCGCGCGGGACGACTACATCCTCGTTTAGCTTGGTCAAACCGGTGTCGCGCAGCGCGTAGGAAAATCCGCGCCGCATTTCCCAGATCGCCTCACATTCCTGGTCGTTGAGCGCCACCCGAATCTCCCCCGCCCCAGAGTCTACGAGGAGTTGGCGAAGCTCTTCCAACTCGGCGCGCACCGCCGCAGGCCGCCCGTCGATCTCGACGATAAGGTGACCGTCGCCCGGAGGAAAGACATCGGCTCCGTGTTTTTTCCGCGAGGCATCCAGCGTGAAGGCATCGGTAATCTCAAGGGCTGATGGCAAATGTCCGGCCTGGAGGACCTTGTGCACCGTCTGCGCCGCCATGGCGAAATCCGGAAAAACAGCCGCAAGCATCCCGCGCGCCGGAGGCTTAGGGATGATGCGCAGGGTGATTTCCGTGACAACCCCAAGCATTCCTTCCGATCCGACAAACAGGCTGATCAAATCAAAACCCGTCTTGTTCTTGTGCGTCCTGCCACCGCATCGCATCACGCGGCCATCGGGGAGGACGACCTCCAGTCCGATGACATAGTTGCGAGTTACGCCATATTTGAGGCAGCGCGGCCCGCCAGCATTGGTAGCGATATTGCCTCCGATCGAACACTCTTTCAGCGATGCCGGATCCGGCGGATAGTCCCAGCCCAACGCACGAACGGCCTTCTGTAAATTTCCCGTGATCACGCCCGGTTGGGTAACCGCAACCCCGTCCCTCGGGTTGATGTCCAGGATCGAGTTCATCCGGGACAAGGATAGTGAAATACCGCCCTTTACGGGGACGCACCCGCCAACATAGCCGATTCCTGCACCGCGCGCGGTAACCGGAATCCGTCTCTTGTGCGCGTATGCCAGCAGCCTTGAAACATCATCCGTGTTCTCCGCAAACACCACCACTTCTGGCATATGGCTGGCATACCATTTATCCTTCGAATGTTCCTCCCTCACATCGTGCGACACACCGAGCTTGCACTCCCCAAACATAGCATTCAGATCCCCTAGCAAGCTTTCCTGCAATTTCATAAATTTTATCTTATTCGCGGAAGGCTTGAGGTCAACTCACCTTATCCCAAAGGCTTTCGCGGACGACTTGATAGCTAACCCAAAAAACCGTCCACACGGACAGGGAAAAAACATCCGTCCGTTTTAGGTAGGTGGATACCACCGATTACAACAACGCCAGCGGATGGATCTGATTACAGGAACCTCCAGCTGCGGCATTTTCTAGGGTGGGTCTTGAGCTTCTCTTTGCATTCTCGTTCATTTGCACGTGGAATTGGAGGTTTCCAGTCCGCCTCACTCCGCTCCGCTTCCGCAGTGGTTTGAAATCTTCTCTTCCCTAGTCTAGGAACCCTTGCCATCGTGACGGCCTGTGAAAGTCATCGCCATCGCAAACCAGAAGGGAGGGGTCGGGAAAACGACCACCGCCATGAACCTCTCCCACGCCCTCGCTATGCGCGGGCAGCGGGTGCTGCTGATGGATCTCGACTCCCAGGCGAACTGCACCAGCGGCCTCGGTATCGAGGCACCGCCGCTCTCCTCCATCTATCCCGTCCTGCTCGGCGAAAAGGATATCCGCGAGCAGTTCATCACCGGTGGCCGCGAGAACCTCACCTTCGTGCCCTCAGAAATGGATCTGGCTGGCATCGAGATCGAGCTTGCCCGCTCCGACGACCACCTCACCCGCCTGCGCGGCATCCTCCAGGGACTGAAACCGAACGACCTTTTCGAATACTGCATCCTCGACACCCCGCCCTCGCTCGGCGTGCTGATGACCGCCGCCCTCGCCGCCGCCGACGAGATCCTCATCCCGCTGCAATGCGAATGGTTCGGCCTGGAGGGCTTGGCGAAAATTGTCGGCGTGCTCGATGAGATCCGTGGCTCCGGCGCGAACCCCGACCTCAAACTCGAAGGCATCGTGATGACGATGTATGACGGCCGCACCCTGCTTTCCCGGCAGGTCGTCGAGGAGGTTTCCAACTATTTCCCCGAGGAAATGTATCACAACGTGATCCCGCGCACGATCCGCATCGGCGAAGCACCCTCACATGGAAAAACCATCTTCGAGCACGACCCCTCCGGCCTCGGAGCCGCCGCCTACGGAAAACTCGCTGATGAATTCCTAGTCCGCCACGCCCGCGTCGGCCCGCTCCTCGCCGCGAAGTGACCCAGTTTTCAGCGTTTCAGTTTTCAGCTTTTCAGTATTTACCTCAATACTCCTCCTCTTCCTCGCCCGGCACCGGCGGGATGAGATCCTCCCTCTCTAACAGCCGCTGCAGGTCGAGATCCGCGATGAGATCGGCGGGCGTACTCCTAACGGTCGATGCGTAAGGCACGATCCGATCCAGCTCCGCGATCGCGCAATGCACCATGGAGACCACGATGTCCGCATCGAATTTCTCGCGTTCGAAAAGGTTGGTCACGCGGAAGACCAGCATCTCGCGATCGAGGTCGTATTCGAAACCGCCGAGCGTGAGTTGCTTGTTGGCGCGCATCAGCAGTTCCAGCAGCGCGGGCATCTGCGGCTCGGCAATAAACATCGGACTTTCGGAAACGATGCTCAGCGCGTTAAGCTCCGTGAAGGCTTGTGCTACAACGTCCACCCGTGTGTGGTGTGCCTCGAAGCCGGCTCTCAACACATCCCGCCCTTCGACAAGCTCGGCGTGCCAGCCGTTTTTCCCGAATACTTCCTCCACGGATAAAATCTGCCTCGAATGCGGTCTCATGGCCGTGTCTTGCTCCCTGACCTTTGAAGTTTAAAGTTTAAAATTTAAAGTTTCACCCGACCCAGCACCGCCTTGGCCAGTAGTTCGCGTAGTTTCTTTCTCACAGGCGAAAGGGAAAGGTGCATCCCGGCGGTGCGCTCGTCGTTGAAATGCAGCGTGAGCCATTTCCCCCGCTCATCGATCTCGGCATCGCTGATTTCCTGCCAGAAAACCATCTGCATCCGCTTCGCCGGGCGGAAGAACGGGAAAATCTCCAAGCCCATCGGCGTCAGGATCAGGTAGGCGTGCCTCGTGAGGTGTCGGGCCACCATAAAAAGCCCTACGGCCACCGCCAAAAACGGAATCGCCCACGCAGAATGCGGAACCGCGGGATTGATCGCGCGGTAGAATCCCGTCGCGAGCAGCGTCACCCCGATCCCGGTCATCACCGCACCCGCCACGCAGAAACCCGCCGCCTGCCCCGAGCGGGTGAATCTCAATTCCTTCTGCGGCTCCGCGACCATGAGTTGAGTTATCCCGCTTCCGCCCATACCGCAAGCGCCGCCTAGCGCGCGGGCGGCGATCCGTCGTCGTTTTCCTCGATGGTAACGAACTCATCCCCGTCCTTGTGCCGCCGCCAGATGTTCAGGCTCACCACGATGAGGAAGCCAAGAATCACAAACGAAGTCTCCATGAAAAACGGCGTGGACATGATGCCGACAAACTTGCCGACCGTCTCCCCGAACAATCCGGGTATTTCCCGCCAGAACAGCAACAGGGATATGGCCGTCCCGAAAACCACTGCCAGGATCGCACCGCCCACCAAAATCTGTTTACCCCTGTTCTCCGTCGCTTGTTCGTCGATCACGCCGGATGTTAACCGCAACAACGTTCAACTCAAACAAGAATCAAAGCATCAAAAATACGCTCGCCCTCACTCTAGCTTCCCAAGCGAGCGCAGGGTCTCCAGGATCTCCGCGATCTGGGATTCTCGGGGCTTGGATCTCTTGCCGAAGAACGCGGAGATGGCCATGGCGTTCGCGCCGGTGGCGGGGAGGAGTTTCTGGATCTCGGCGACCTGGGCGGCGAGGCCGGGGGGCCAGGGTACGCGATTGACGATTGTTGATTGAGGATTGTTGATTTTGGATTGCGAAAGCGGCTCCTCGGTGCCGGGGAGGTTGGGGGTTTCCTCGGTGGGGGTGGGCGACCTGAGATCGCCCCCACGCTGGTATTCCGGGCGGAGCCAGCGGATTAGGCCGCGCTTCTCTTCCGCCGCGCGCTCGTGGTTGAGGGCGACGAGGCGGGTGAGGAGTTCCTGCTCGGGAGCCGCGTTCTCCAGAACGCGAGCCCCTTTTGATTCGCGTTCTGGAGAACGCGGCTCCGCCAGATCGCCCCAGCCATAGGCCTCGAAGACGGCGGCGACGTTCCGTCGCCGTTGATACTCGGCGACCGAAGATCGCCGCCACGGAGCTTCTCCAGCACGTTGTACATCTCGGTGAGGGTGAGTCCGGGATAAGCCGCCTGCCGCGCCTTCATCTTTCCATTGAGCCAGGTTGTCCCCACATTTCCTGCGGTTTTGTAATGCCTTCGGCGGGTTTACCGGCTAGTGATCCGCGTGTGACCCGCAACGATCCCGCCAGCCTCCACGATCAGCTCCGCCAGGAAATCCTGTTGGCGCGGGAGCGGATTTATCACTTCGGGCAGCCTACGCCGCTAGAGCACCTAGCCCTTCCGGGCGGTCCGGAAATCTGGGTGAAACGCGAGGATCTCTCCGCGATCAAGGCCTACAAATGGCGCGGCGCGGCAAACCGCATGGCCACCCTCACGGAGCTCGAGGCCGCGCGCGGCGTCGTCACGGCCTCCGCCGGAAACCACGCGCAGGGGGTCGCCCTCGCTGCGAAAAAACTCGGCATCCGGGCGCGGGTTTACATGCCGCGCTCGACCCCGAAGGTGAAGCAGGACGCGGTGCTCGCCCACGGCATGGAATACGTTTCCATCCACCTCACCGGCGATAGCTATGATGACGCCGTGCAGGCCGCGCGCGAGGACGAGGCGGCGACGAAGGCCTTTTACATCCACGCTTATGACGACCTCCTAGTCATGGCCGGCCAGGGCACGCTCGCCGACGAGATCATCCTTTCCGGCCACGGCCCCTTCGATGTCGCGTATCTCCAGATCGGCGGCGGCGGGATGGCGGCGGGCGTTTCCACGTGGCTGAAAACCTACTGGCCCGACATCGAGATCGTCGGCGTGGAAGGCGAGGGTCAGGCGTCCATGAAAGCCGCCATTGACGCAGGCGAACCGGTCACCTTGAGACAAGTCGATCTTTTCTGCGACGGCACCGCCGTGAAGCGCGCGGGCGAGTTGCCCTTCGCGATCTGTAAGGACAACCTCGACCGCATCGCCACGGTCACCAACGCCGAGGTCACCTCCGCGATCCGCGCGCTTTGGGAAGGGCTACGCTGCATTTCCGAGCCTTCCGGCGCGATGGGACTCGCCGCCGCGCTGGCGGAGCGGGATCGGCTCGCTGGGAAAAAGGCAATCGTCATCCTCTGCGGCGCGAACGTCGATTTCCTCCAAATCGGACGAATCGCCCAATCGGAAGGTTCCTCCGCCCGCCACAGCCGCACTCTGCGCGTCCGCATCCCGGAAGTCCCCGGCGCGATGCGCAAGCTGATGGACGACTGCTTCTCCGGCATCGATATCACCGATTTCCAATACGGCAAAACCGACAACGATCTCGCCTGGCCTGCCTTCACGCTCGCCTCCGATACGGCCGAAGCCATCTCCTCCGTAACGGTGAAACTCGACGCCCTCGGTCTTTCCTGGCAGGACGTCACCGGCGCGACGGACATCGGCTTCCGCGCGATCGCCTTCCGCGGCGACCTCCTCTCAAACCCGCTTTTCCTGCGCCTCGATTTCTACGAAAGACCCGGCGCACTCCACGATTTCCTTGAGAAACGAGTGGGTGGAAACGCAAACCTCGCCTATTTTAACTACCGCCAATCCGGCGAGCGCGTCGGACGCGCCCTCATCGGCCTCGATTTCCCCTCGCCCTACGAACGCGATGCCTTCCTCATTTCCCTGCCGCCGCAGGGAGAAGGTTACCGGCTTTGCGAAGCCCTGGATGCAGAAGCCTCCGCAAGGCTCGCCTCATCGTCCGTTTGAGCGGAGTTCGGGCATGCCGGTTCCCAACCGCAAACGAGCCTGCCCACCCGCATGCCAATTCCTCTCGACACGCCCCCGCCAGCGGACAAACCTGCCTCTCCACTCCCCTTCCCTTCATGCGGACTGCGTTATTCGGTGATATCCATGCCAACCTTGAGGCTCTCGAAGCCGTCCTCGCCGATGCCGCAGGCCAGGGCGTGACCGATTACGTCTGCTTGGGTGATGTCGTCGGCTACAACGCCGACCCCGCTGCCTGCCTCAACATCGTCCGCGATATGGGCTGCCCCACCGTGAAGGGCAACCACGACTTGGACGCCTCCGAAGATCATTCACTCGACAACATGAATCCGGTTGCCGCGACCGCCCTCCAATGGACGCGCGACCAACTCGACGAAGATCAGCGCCTCTGGCTCAAGCGCCTGCGCATGGTGCGCCAGGTTTCCGACTACACCATCGTTCACAGCACCCTCGACCAGCCCGCGCACTGGAATTATGTGACGAACCGCTTCGATGCGATGTCGAATTTCTCCTACCAGTTCACCCAGCTCTGCTTCCACGGCCACACCCACGTGCCGCGGGTTTACATGAAATCCGACAAGGTGCGCGAAATTCCCGCCGAGTCCATCGCCATCGAGCCGGGCGCGAAATACTTTATCAACATCGGCTCCGTGGGCCAACCCCGCGACGGGGATCCCCGCGCCTGCTACGCGATCTACGACCAGAGAAACAAGCTCGTCGTCTTCCGTCGCGTCGAATACGATATCGCCAAAACCCAAGCCAAGATCATCGAAGCCGGACTTCCTAAAATGCTCGCGGAACGGCTTGCCGAGGGAAGGTAAAATTTCGCTGCTCCCTATCTCCGAGCTGATTGTCTGCTGTAAATATAGTAAGGCATCCCCGCGATGCGAAGAGGCGGATTCGACACGGAAGCGCCGCGTTACGCGAAAGCCAGCGCGCGCTGTTTCATCTGGTTGGCCATCAGATTGAGGGCGTTGGCGCGGGTCGGGGCTAGGTGTTCCTTGAGGCCAGTCTTTTCGATGAAACCCATATCCGCCGTCAGAATCGCGTCCGGGGTCTCGCCGTTGAGGACATTGATGAAAAGCGCAATCATGCCCTTGGTGATCAGCGAATCGGAGTCGGCGTAGAAATGAACTAGCCCATCCTTTTTCTCGGCATCCAGCCACACTTGGGACTGGCAGCCCTTGATCAGGTGGCTTTCGTTCCGCGATCCCTCGGGCAGCGGCTCAAGCCTTTTACCCAAGCCGATCACATACTCATACCGCTCCGTCCAATCTTGGAAAAGCTCCAACTCCTCCAGCAACCGCTCCTGCTTCTCATTGATCCCGCTCACGCCCCGAATGGAGCGCGGTAAAACGGAAACATCAAGCCCCGATCAGGATGTGAATCATAGCGGGTAAAAAGATTTGAACCGCAGATGAACAGGATGAACGCAGATGAAGAGGATATGATGTTCATGGACATGAAATGGACCGCGATTCTTCAGCTCGCCCAGGAGGACTGGGAATCCAAATTTTCCCATATCCTATTCTTTATCTGCGTTCATCCCATCCATCCGTGGTTCGAATTCATCATCAAGTCGCCGGCGCGACTCTTTGCAACACACGCCCCACCACAAAAGCCACCGGCGGCAGAAAAACCGCGATACTGAACATCGGATCGAAGGCCTCCACCCTTTCGAGCTGCATCCAGATCAGCGCCATCGGCAGGAGCGACACCCAATCCACCAGCGGAATCCCCGCCAGCAAGGCCGAGACATGCGCAGGCACCGGCGACGAGTATTTCGTCAAACACAGCCCCAGCCAGAGGAAAAACGCAACCATCCCGACCCAACCCACCAAAGGCATCACCATCAGTGGCAACAGCGCAGCAACGACA
>CAMBTF010000028.1 GCA_945870545.1 Akkermansia muciniphila | reverse complement strand
CAACGTATCTCACTGGCGGATCAAACCACATCACGCTCCGTGGGGAAACAAAAAGAAACAGTTAACTGGGATAGTCCGGCAAAAGAAAAGCGGGAAGCCAAATGGCTTCCCGCTTTGTTTTGAGATATCATCCACTCCGGTCACAGCTCGGCGCCACTAAGGGCGCTCCAAGCTGTTCACGGTGGTGATATTACTTTATGCTTTCTTGGCGGCCTTTTTAGCTGGTGCCTTCTTCACGGCGGCCTTCTTAGCTGGTGCCTTCTTCACGGCGGCCTTCTTGGCTACAACCTTTTTAGCAACTGCCTTTTTAGCAGGTGCCTTCTTGGCGCTTTTCGCCACCTTCTTCACCGCTTTTTTAGCCGGAGCTTTTTTAGCAGGTGCTTTCTTGGCGGGTGCTTTTTTCGCTGCCTTTTTCACTGCCTTTTTGGCAGCGGCTTTTTTAGCCGGCGCCTTCTTGGCAACTTTTTTTGCGGCGGGTTTACTCGCGGGCTTGGCCGCGGCCTTCTTTACTGTTTTTTTTGCAGCCATGGTTTTGTGTCTTTGGAGTTCGCGTTCAATGTTTGTTTTCTCTTCCGGTGTTAATGAACCGGCGGAGAGGGTAGCGAGGACGGCCTCACCGAGGCGTCCTCCAAAAGCGTTAGTGATGAAGTCGTCCGTGGCGCGGCGCACGATGACCTCTTGGGAGTAGGCGGGTTCATAGGTGTGGGCCCTGCCCGACCGTATGCGCTTCACCAACTTCTTGCGTTCTAGGCTTTGCATCACGGAGAGCACCGTGGTGTAGGCGCGCTCGCGGCCATCCGGGAGCGAACCATGTACTGCGTTCACAGTAGAAGGACCGTCGTGCCATAAGACAGACAGTGCTTGGAGTTCGAGGTTTGATGGGTGTGATGGCTTGGCCATTGGTGAACTTTCGTTTCTTGGTTACGAGGAAACTAGTAATTAACTTTTCCGTCAAGTTAAAATACGCGAAAATTACGGAAAACCGTAATTTATTTTTCCGGGTCCGAGATGGGCTCAACTACTATTTAAGTAGTAGTTCTATGAACGCCGTAATTAATCCCTGCCGCGCATCTCTGGACGGACGATGGCCGGATTGATTTTCCCGAGCGATTTCCAGAATTCCTCGTCGGTAGGATGACCGTTGAAAAGAACCGCTCCATCTGGTGAAACCAAAACGACAACCGGCACGCTCTGCACCTTGAGCTGGGCGCTAACGGGATTTGATTTCGAATCAACGATCCATGAGCCGGAGATTTTTTTGCCTGCCGCGCTGAGCATGGTCTTCGCATCGGCGATCACTTTCGCGGATGTCTCGGGAAGAACCGAAGCCACCGCCACATCGTTAGCGGATAGATATTCGGCGGAGATCAGGAAGTCCGCGAGCGTGGCTTCGCACTCCTGGCTCCATGGGGACCAGAAATGCAACAGCAGCCCTTTCCTTGTTCCGATGATCTTACCGAAGTCCGTGGGCTGTCCTGTGAGCGTGTCGGTGTAGCCTTTCCCGAAATCAACGCGCACGACCTTCATCGCATCCATCAGGCGAATGCGGTCGATGTGTGGGGCGAAGGCGGCGCCTTGACGAGGGCTGAGCCAGAACGCCTCGGTGATGTGCCTTTTGAAGCCGTCCTTATCACCCTTTTCGAGCGCCGCCAGCGCCTGTACGTATTCAGTCACGGCGAGCCAGTCGTCCACGCCCGCGAAGGTCTCGGAGTCTTCGAGACTGAACTTATCCTTGAACGCGAGAAAATCAGGGAGCAGCGCCGCGATCTCCTTGTCCTCCGCGCGATCGACATGGAAGAGGAAACGCGCCTCCAGGATCACCTGCTCGGAAACCTTCAGGTCACGCGCGGTCTTGATGGCCTTTTGCAGCGCTTCGGGGGATTCCCTTTCGGAAAGCATTTGCTCGACGGCATCCTCCTTCGGGCTCAGCGGCGATTCTGGCGGCGGCCCTTCCTGGGCGATGAGCGACGAAGCTCCTAGTAGGAGACCGGCAAAAGCGGCGCGCGGATGCATGATATTATTGCGCCGGGATATTCAGCTTTGAACCCAGCACCACGATGTCGCGTGTCATCGCGTTCGCCTGCTTGATCGAGTCGATTGAGACACCGTATTTTTTCCCGATGCTCCAGAGGCTATCGCCGCGGACAACGGTGTGAACTTTCGCGGTCGCCGCGGGAGCTGGAGAGGTGTATGCCGGAACGGATGGCGGAAGGGATGGCGTCGTGTCCTCGTAAACGGCGGGCTGATCATAAGCGGGGTTGACGTCCGAAGGCAGGCTCGGGGTGGCCGTTCCATCGCCGTAGTCGGGGGCGGCATAGGGATTGGAAACGTCATAGTCTTCTGCAGCTTGGTCGGCGCAGGAGGCGAGAAGGAGGGGAAAGAGCGAGAATGCGAGCAGTTGTTTTTGATTCATGGGGCTGTTTGTTTGATTCGCAGAGCAGCGGCGATCACCGCTACGCAAAGTAACGTTTGTCAGGTGGTCTTTTGTTCAAGCGGAATCATCCGGCCATCGAAAAAACTTGTCTGCGGCCGCTTCGGTGTGCGCGGCGAGCTGTTCCAACGTTTCACCCCGCAGCGCGGCGACGGCTTCCGCCACACGCATCGCGAAGGCAGGTTCGTTGCGTTTCCCTCGCAGCGGCTCCGGCGCGAGGTAGGGTGAATCCGTCTCCAGCAGAAAGCTTCCGGGCGGGCAGCGTTTCACAGCCTCCTTCACGAGATCGGCGTTTCTGAATGTCGCCACGCCACCGAAAGAAACGAGTCCGCCTAGGGCGATCACCTTTTCCGCGAGATCCCACTCGGAAACGAAACAATGGAAGACGGCACGAACGCGATCCGCGAATCCGGCGTAGATCCCGAGCGCGTCCTCGAACGATTCCCTGCCTTCGCGGTCGCGGGTGTGGATCACGATGTTCAGACGCGAGGATGCCGCGAGTTCGAAATGCCGGATCAGGAAATCGCTCTGCCGCTTCCGATAATCGGTTTCGCTCCAGCCTTCCGGGGCGGGATGAAAGTAATCCAGGCCCGTCTCGCCGATCGCGCACACGCGTGGATCACCGGCGAGAGCGGCGAGATGCTCCACCGCGTCGTCGGGGGCGTGATGCACATCGCAGGGATGAATGCCGATGGCGGCCATCACGCGGGGATGTTCCGCAAGTCTGAGATTTGCGGGAACGTCGTCCAGGCAGGTCGCCAGCGTGACCATGCGACCCACCCCCGCTTCCAGCGCCCGCCGGATGATTTCCGCGCGCTCATCGTCCGCGAAACGGGCCGACGCCAGATGGCAATGCGTATCCGTGATCATCGTTGCGAAACACATGCCTCCAACAACGCGGCGACCTTTTTGAAATCCTTCACGCCCGGCGAGATCTCAGCACCGGACGCCACATCGAGCGCGACCGGACGAACCTCCCCGACCGCCTGCCCAGCGTTCTCCGGCGTGATCCCGCCTGCCAGTATCATCGGGATGGCGGGAAACCTTTTCCCGAACGCGTTCGCGAGCCCCCAATCGAACGTCTCGCCGGTGCCGCCGAAAACTTGCGGGGCATGCGCATCCAGCAACACCGCGTCGGAACCGTAGCTTCCGGCCGCATCGATATCGGAAACATCCCTCACACCCACCGCCTTGATGACCGGTATGCCCGCCTTGCGGAATCCACCGACGCGCTCCGGCGTCTCGTCGCCGTGTAGTTGCACCACATCGATCATGCCCTCCCCGTAAAGCCGGTAGGGAAGGTCGCTGGACTCGTTCACGAAAACGCCGACGCGCAGAATCCCGCCCGCCAAACCTTGCATCCAGGGATTCGTCCGTGGATCGAGATATCTCTTAGATAGCGGCCAGAAATTAAATCCGACGGCGTGAACGCCCATCGCTGCCAGTTTTTCGGCGTCCGACCGCGCCGTCACGCCGCATATCTTCAGCGATGTCCCCTTGTTCACGAAAAACTCCAAATCCCGCATGAGTCGCTAGCTCTCCACAACCGAAATGGCAATGCAAGCCGTCATAATCCTAAATTCCATCTAGCCAAATGGGGAGCGACTATCCAGCGTTGTCACGTAAACCCTCAAGACTTTAAATTCTACAACGAACCATGCTTTCCCCAAACCCACCCAGATCAGGTAGCAAGCGCACCAAGATCCCCTCCGCTGGACTTTTCACTATCCACAGGAAAAACCTAGCCTCACTGCTTGATCCTCGCGCGATGGCCGTCGTGCAGTCAAATGACATCCAGCCTACCAATGCGGACGCCTCGCAGCCTTTCAAGCAGGGCAGCGACCTATTCTACCTCACCGGTGTCGCGCAGGAGGAAACAGTGCTCATCCTTTTCCCGGAAGCGCGGGAACCGGAAGACCGCGAGATCCTTTTTCTCCGCGAATCGAACGACCACATCGCGGTGTGGGAGGGAACCAAGCTGACCAAGGAACAGGCAAGGGAAAGAACCGGCGTTTCACGCGTCGAGTGGACCACGGCATTCGACGGCATCATGAACCGGCTCATGCCGCAGGCCGAGTCCGTTTACCTATCCACAAACGAGCACCCGCGCGGCGACCTCGGCTTCGAGACAAAATCGCTGCGCTTCGCCAGAGAGTGCCAAGCGCGCTTTCCGCTGCACACCTACCGCCGCCTCGCCCCCCTGATCTACGGGCTGCGCTCGGTCAAATCGAACGAGGAGGTCGAGTTCACCCAGATCGCCTGCGACATCACCGAGGCGGGCTTCCGCCGCGTGCTTGGCTTCGTTAAGCCCGGGGTCGGCGAATGGGAGGTCGAGGCCGAGTTCATCCATGAGTTCATCAAGCGCGGCTCGCACGGCTTCGCATACACCCCCATCATCGCGGGCGGGCTCAACGCGTGCATCCTTCATTACATCCCCAACGACCAGATACTTGAGGACGGTGACCTGCTGCTGCTCGATGTCGCCGCCGAGTATGGCGGTTGGAACGCGGACATGACCCGCACGATCCCGGTTTCCGGAAAATTTACCCCGCGCCAGAAGGACGTCTACAATGCCGTGCTCCGCATGATGCGCTTCGCAGTTTCCATCCTGCGTCCCGGCGTGTTCATCGCGGATTACCAGAAAATGGTCATCGCCCAGATGGACAGGGAACTCATCGGACTCGGACTCTACACCGCCGAGGAGGCCGCCGCCGCCCCCAAGGACAAGCCGCTCGTGAAAAAATACTTCATGCACGGCACCTCCCATCACCTCGGCCTCGATGTGCACGATGTCTCACCGCCAAACCAGCCCGTTGCAGCGGGCATGATCTTCACCATCGAGCCGGGAATATACATCCCGGAGGAACGCATGGGCGTTCGCCTAGAGAACGACTACCTGATCGGCGAGAAGGAAAACATCGACCTCATGGCGAACATCCCCATCGAAGCCGACGAGATCGAGGCGCTGATGGCGAAATAATCTCACTCCCCTTGCGGGAAAAATTCAGCAAGAGGGGTCTCGGTTTTTTCATCCATCCATTTCTCCAAGGCTACCCTCATCGGTGCGACGATATCCGGGTTGGACGGTGCGACATCGACCTCGCAGTAAGGATCGGGATACCTGGAAAACAGGGAGAAGTGACGCCCGCCATCCGCCGTGGGCGTGCAGATTAGTTTCCACTTCTCCGACATCAGGCATCTTTGCTTGGCTTTCACCAAAGGTTCCTCGAACTCGTCCTTGAGGACGAACTGGTAGTTGAAGGAATCGTCGATGAAATTCATCCGGTCCATCGGCGGGAGCTTCGGGCGCTCGATGCCTGGCACCCGGAACTGAACGAAGGGAAACCCGGTCTCGCCGTAAAACGCGCGCGCCGCAGGCTTTTCCCTGCCGTCCAGCCATCCGGCGAAGCTTTCTCCCTCCCAAGAATCCGGCTTGGGCGCGCCCAGCAGATCCGCGATCGTCGGCGCGATGTCGATCATCCTCACCTGCGAGTTGATCCTGGCCGCCCCCACTCCGGGCACATGGAAAAGCAGTGGCACATGGTTGCCGCGCGCGGCCCCGTTGAAAGTGAGTCCGTGGCCCAAGGTGACACCTTCCTCGTAGAGGTTGTCGCCATGGTCGGCGGTGATGATCACGATGGTGTTCTCCGCGAGGCCGCGCTTCTCCAGTTCGTCGAGGATCATGCCCACGTTGTGGTCGAACTGCCGCGTGCAACCATCGTAAAGGTCGCGGATCTGGCGGATCTCCTTTTCGGGCAGCGCCTTCCACTTGTTCTCCAGATCCGTCCCGCCGATGAATGAGTCGATGTCGAAATCCACGCCGCTCTTGTTAGGCCCCGAGTAACCGGGATCCGCGAACATGCTTGAGTAAGGCTCCGGGCTGCGGTAAGGAAGATGATTACAGGAATAGAACACGTGCCAAAAAAACGGCCGGCCGCTTTCCGAAACCGCTCCCAGCCGTTCCTTCACGCGGTCGGTCACCACCTCGGGCGTGACGAATTGGGCGAAGGAGCCGAGCTGCGGAAACAACGCGTATCCCGCCGGATGATCGAAGTACAGCGGGATCACGAAGTGCGCCATCACCACCGCTTGGCTCATGTAGATCTTGAAATTGTCGAAGCTGGATACCGAAACATGCCCGAATCCCAGCGGCATCATTTCGAAGTATCCCGCGCACCAATCGCCGAAAACCGCCGTCTCATAGCCCTTTTCCGCAAGCACCTTCGCCAAGGGCCGGACGCGCGATTTCACCCCTTGCAAGGTCTCCGCATCCGGATACATGTGCCGGAAGCCGTGCGTGTGCGGATACGTCGATGACATCAGCGATGTCCCCGACTCCAACGTCGAGGCGATCGGCGTGAAACAATTCTCCAAGTTTATCGACTTCGATGCCAGCGCATCAATCCTCGGCGAAACACCCGCCGCCGCCGGGCCATCCGTCCGCCGGGGTCGGTAGCCGGTATAGCCGAGCCGATCGCCGCGGAGGGAATCGGAACCGATGAGGATCACGTTTGGCGGCTGCCCTTCCCTTCCGTCCGCCGCAGCGGCGGAGAGTCGCTGCGGCATGCCGATGCGCCAAACAGCGAACGCGGATAGCACACAAACGGCCGACAGCGTTGCCAGGCGGCCTTTCCGCGAAAGATTGCCCCAATACCACCAGGCGAGGTAAAGCAGGATGGCGGCGGGTAGCACCTTGAAGAGTAGGAAAAAAACCACCGGCTTGGCCGCGTCCGGCACAACGTTCAGGATCTCGAAGTACCAATAACCGAATTTTGCATCGTCCAGAAAATAGGGTCGCGTCTCCACCAGCCTCAGGACGAAAAATCCGTGCACCGCAAATGCACCGAGAACCGCTAAAAGGATTTTTTCCCGGAAACCGCGCAGCGCGAAGCGACCGCACACGTTCGACACGAAAGGCCCAAGGATGACCGCGAAGAGAACCGTCAGGATCGCGTAGGCGAAGAGCGCCTGGACGTTCTGCCAGACCAGGAAATCCAGGTATTTGTCCCGCGCCAGAACGCTGAACTTGTTCTCCATCCTGCCGGAGGTCTGCCCCAGCTTCGCCAGCGCCGCGGCATATTGGAAAAAGAAAAATACCGCCGAGCCTGCCAGCGCCGCACCAAAACACGCCGGTCGGCGGGCAGACGTTTTTGCTTTTTCCAAATCACCCTCTTCTTTCAAGGCCCTTCCTCCTTTGGATTATCCGTGAAAAACCACCTAGGACTTACGATTTCCCTGATCACAACGCCTCGCGGCGACTTGATATCCTTGGGAACGTGCAAGCGCAACAACATGGGCACCTCTTGGTTTTCATTGCCGGCGGTCAGCTTATCCAACCTAAGACCTAAACCTAGCCCCCGCGGCACATAGCCGAAGAGCACCTCATCCCCATTGAGCGCCGTCAGCCGATAACAATCAAAGCTGCTGGAATCCGAAAACTCATGGCTATGAAGCTCATCTTTTTCCACATAAACTCGGAAGTCTCCCGTGTATCCTTCCGGCCTGCTTTTCGCGAATTCGTCCCAGTCCATCGGCTGGTAGCAAACGAAGGTTTCCCAATCCACTTTCGCCTCGTTGACAGATGCCGACTCCAACATCAGCTGCGATTGCACGGCTCCTTCCAACTCACAGAAAACCGCCCAATACGACGCAGAATGATCTATGTTCAGCGGCTCCAAGGAGAGAAAGCTCTCGATACGCAACGGCTTGAGCGAGGATTCCGCATAGTAGCCCTCCATCAACGGGCGCACCCGTTCGGGATGGCGGACGTAGCGGAGCATTTCCTCCACCGATCTCGAGTCGAAGAAATTGCGGACGGCACGCTCGATGGTGCTCACTTGGGTCTCCGCGTCGATCTCCTCCTGTTTCTCTTTCTCTATGTTGGACTGGGTCGCCCTATCCAGCACCTCGCTCTCCTCACCCGCTTTGTTCAGATTCGTGAGTGACCACAGGATGGCCGCGGCAAAAAGGCACGCCACGAGCGCAACCCAACCCCATGCAAAGGTCTGGCCGGACGCCGCTTCCGTGGCCCAAGACTCCTCCATCACTTGAACTTCCCTCTCGATGAGTGAACCCACATCCGGTTCGATGGAACGGGTTCTCAGATCCTCCTTGCCGGAGGGATTCAGCAAAAGGTCAGGGCTGATCCTTTCACCCACCCGCACGGGCGGCAATTCCTCGATCTCCTCGACAGAGTCTATTCCCAGCCGGACAAATCGATGATTGGTGTCGGCCTCCTCGTCCACCGGCCTCAGCTCACACTTCTGTTTTTCCTTTGCCTTCGCCATCGTCGACACAAGGAAAGCAGAAATGCCCATCGACGCAACGCTTGGTTGTCACGTAAAGTCGCTGCGGGAAAGCAATCCATGCCAGAAAAACCGAGAATCCTCATCCTCACCGCTGCCTTCGGCGAAGGTCACAACAGCGCCGCGCGCAACCTATCCCTCGCCCTCCAAGCCATGGGCGCCGAAACCTGCGTCGCTGATCCCTGCGTGCTTTCGATGCCGAGCGCCACCTCCCTGATGCAGTGGGGATACCGCCTAGTCACCACCCATTTCCCGCGCGTCTGGGAGGCGATTTACCGGGGCACGGATCAATGTGACTTCTCCCGCCCCAACCTCCCGCTAATGCGCCACCCGGAGAGCTACCTCGAAGGGCTGGTCGGCGAATACAAGCCCCACGCCATCGCCTGCACATACCCGCTTTACCCCTATTTCCTCGAGCGGAATTTCAAGGAAACTAGCAGCCGTCTCCCCGTCTTCACCATCGTCACGGACTCCATCGAGATCAATGCGTCCTGGCTCCGCGCGCCTACCGATCATTTCCTCGTCAGCGATCAGACCACGCTCGAAACGATGCGCTGCTGGGGCATCCCCGAGAAAAAAATCACCGACACCGGCTTCCCCGTAAACCCCGCCTTTTCGGAACTCGCGCCCATCGCGGCGGATGATCCCTGCAACCCTTTCCGCATCCTTTATTTCCCTACGGCAAAGAAGCCTTTCGTCCGCCGCCATAGCCGCGCCCTGCTCGACGCCTCGCCCGATGTGCACCTCACCATCGTAATGGGGAAAAACTTCCGCCTGCTCCAGTCTCGCGCCCGTGAGATCAAGGCCGCGTATCCAGGCCGTGTCCGCCTTCTGGGATGGACGCGGAAAGTCCCGCAGCTCCTCAACAAGCACCATCTCGTCGTCGGTAAGGCTGGCGGAGCCACCGTCCACGAGGCCATCGCCGCCCTCTGCCCCATGCTCATCCACCACCTCGTCCCCGGCCAAGAGGAGGGCAACCTCCGCCTCCTCCAGCAGTTCGGCGCGGGCGATCTCGCCGAGCAGCCGAAAGACCTCACCGAAGCCGTCACCCACATCCTCGCGAACCGCGCCGCGAAATGGCGCACCATGAAAGCCGCCCTCGCCGCCCACAACCGCAACGACGGAGCCATCACCGCCGCCCAATTTATCCTATCCAACCTCGAGAATCACCGTCCGTGAATACCCCATCTCCCATCTCCAATCTCCAATCTCTTTCCTTCCTCTTCGACATCGGCAAAGTCCTCCTCGATTTTGATTTCGAGGCTTCGCTCAAAACCTTCCTTCCGCCCGGTCACCCGGATCCCGCCTCCGCCCTTTCCGATCTCCTCGCGAAAAAAGACGAGTTCGAGGCCGGCCGTATCTCCGTTTCCGATTACACCGACTGGGCGCTCGCGACCCTCGGCTCCAGCGCGTCGCACGCTGAGTTCCACCACGCCTGGCGACACATCTTCACACCCAACGAACCCATGTGGCAAACCGTCCGCGCCCTCCACGCCGCCGGCCACCGCCTCATCCTTTTTTCCAACACCAACGCCATCCACTGCCCCTGGGTCTTCGAGGCCTACCCGGAGTTCTCCCTCTTTCACGGCGCCATCCTCTCCTACGAGGTCGATTCCATTAAACCCGAGCCGGAAATCTACCGACACGCCATTGAGAAATATTCGCTCATTCCCGGGAAAACCCTCTACATCGACGACCTCCCCGCCAACATCGCCACCGGCAACCAGTTCGGCCTCCGCACCCACCAATACCACCTCGACAACCACCAAGCCTTCGAACACTGGCT
>CAMBTF010000027.1 GCA_945870545.1 Akkermansia muciniphila | reverse complement strand
GGGTTCCTGATTTTTTGGCCGGACGCCGCTGCCGACTACGAAACTTGAACCTGCCTCTTCGAATATTCCCTCACCGTTGAACTCGTAGTAGGCGTATTTGCCGTGGTAGTCGGCCTTGATGTCTGTGCCAGCAAATGTTTCCTCTTTGATTCTGCCGCCGCTCTTCAGGGCGGAGTAGGTGGCGCTGAAATAGGTTCCCTTGGGCATTTCGTAGCCGCGGTTGGCCAAGACCCATGTTCCGGCTGCAACACTGCCGTCCGCGTTAATTTTCTCATGAACAATCGCGACCCTGCGAAGGTAGTTTTCACTCGCCTTGTCATTCACATCGATCAGCACCCGGGCTTTGCAGCGTTTCGAGACGGCGATGGTGCGGGCTTCCTCGAAAAGGGATTCGCAGGTGGCCACGGCGCTGGTGACGCCTTTACCGGCGTTGATATTGCCGATTCCGATCGCTCCCGCCGCCAAGAGGATGGTGATGATGGCGATGACTGTGAGGATTTCTACGAGGGTAAATCCCGGGAGTCTGCGTGAGCGGGAATGGGGCGTTGCCTTTAAGGTGGGATGGTTCATGGAGCCTGAGTTGGGTTTGATAATGGCTTTCGGGTAATTTGGACTTTATGAGCCGAACCGCAAGATTTTTTGTCAATACATCGCAGATACCGATTTACAAATTTACCGACCAGATGTTGATGAAAAAGTGCTGCTCTACTCGGGATAGCGACCCTTCCGCGTGCCGTCCATCCACGCCCAGGCCGAGCCGACGATTTGCAAGACGTCGCGGTGCTTCGCGACCCATCCCAGGGTATCGCGGGCGAGCGTGGGATCGGCGACGAGTTCCGGCGGATCTCCCTCGCGGCGCGGGCCGTAGCGGACGGGGACGGTTTTGCCGGTGACCTTCTCTGCGGCGGAGATGATTTCCTTTACGGAAATGCCTTGCCCGGTGCCGAGGTTGCAGCGCAGCGATTCCTTGCCCGAGAGCAGGTGATCCAGCGCGAGGGCGTGAGCCTCGGCGAGATCCTCGACGTGGATGTAGTCGCGGATGCAGGTGCCGTCCGGGGTGGGGTAATCTGTGCCGTACACTTCCAGGACATCGATTTCCCCGGTGATGGCCATGAGGACGCGGGGAATGAGATGAGTCTCGGGGTCATGATCTTCACCGATCAGGCCGTCGGCGGAACAGCCGCTGGCATTGAAGTAGCGCAGGCAGGCGGAGCGCAGACCCCATGCGTGATCGCAGTCTTTCAAGATTCGCTCGACCATTAGTTTGCTGTGGCCGTAGGGATTGATGGGGTTTTGCGGATTCGATTCGTCGATGGGGATTTTTGCCGGTGTGCCGTAGGTGGCGCAGGTGGAGGAGAAAACAAAGGCCTTGCAGCCGAATTCCTGCATCACCTGGAGCAGCGCGATGGGCTCGGCGGTGTTGTTCCAATAGTATTTCAGCGGATCGGTCACGGACTCGCCGACGTAGGCGAAGGCGGCGAAGTGGATCACGGCCCCGAAGCGGTGTTTTTCAAAAAGCGAGCGGACCAGATCACGGTCGCCGGTGTCACCGATGACCAGCTCTACCCCGTCGTCCACGATCGCTTCGGGGTGCCCGTAGGCGAGATTGTCGAGGACGACGACTTTGGTCCCTTGGGAAACGAGGTGGCGGACGGTGTGTGAGCCGATGTATCCGGCGCCTCCGGTAATAAGAATGGGTTGGTTGGTCATTTGTGTGGGATGAGAAAAGCCGGAATCAGCCGCCGGTGCAAGGCTAGGCTTCATGGGCGGCGACGCTGAAAAAAACATGAATGGACGGATGAGATGGGCAGTCTAATTTTGCGATATGAAAATAAAATGCCATGCTTTGTCCGGCTTATTTGTGGGTTTCGCGGCTCTCGCGGCCTCATCCTGCGGCTACGATCCTTACTACTCAACATCCTCGTATTCCAGCGGATACGGAAGCGGGTATGGAAGTTCGAATTTCTCCACTTCCGTTTTCGTAAGCACCGGCCATCCACGCTGGGGCTATGATCCTTACGCGCGCTGTTACTACGACTACACACGCAGGTCATATTATGATCCGTATCTTAGCGGCTACTATCCGGTCGGATACCGCCCGCGCTGCGTGGCCGGTGCCCCCCATCCGCACGGCTGGTCGCGTGGTAGGGGCTACTGCCCGCCGCCGACACAAATCCGCAGTCATACGATCACAAACTGTGACAACCGCGCCGAAAGCTATCGTGAGTTGGGTAGAGACTGGTCGGATAATGTAAGGGTAAACGCGCCAAATCCCCCTGAACCTCAGAGTCCCGGTGGCCGCGACCAGAATGGTCGGAGCGGAGAGGGGAATCATTCTGGTGAGGTAGACCCGCAATCACCGGGTATTCCGTTTTTCAATCGGGATGGAAATGATCAGGGGCAATCCGGAAGGGGCGATGCGGAAGGCGGGGAGGTTGGTAGCGACAATAGGGAGCAGCCGTCCGCGCCGCATGTGGATGTGCCTCGCGATGAGTTCCCGCAGCCGCCCGCTCAGATTTTCGAAGCTCCTCCGCAGATCGAAATGCCTGAGCCACCGCAACAAGCCCCTGAGCCACCCCAACAAGCCCCTGAGCCACAGGCACCGGGCGAGGATTCAGGTGGTATCATTTCACTTGGTGAAGGCTAACACCCCGCCGAAAAATCTCAGCGCCCGCTTGCTTCGGCCAGTGGGCGTTTTTCATTCGGGGTGATCAGATACCAACGGAATACAAGGGCGAGCAGGATGGCCGCGAGGCCGACGTGTAGCACCTGCACCCATGAATAGATGTGGATCTGTGCCATCACCAAACCCAATATCATCTGCGTGAACATGATCGCCAGTACCCCGACCTGTGAGGGGGTGACACCATCTGGCTGGTGCTTTTTCGCCAGAGAAAAGGCAAACACCGTCGTAAGCAGGAGCACCCAGGAAAAACTACGATGAATGAAGTAGGTCATGCTTTGTTCCAGTTCGCCGATCCATGTTTCCCTCGGCGCGTCGAGATGCGCCTTTGCGAGTTCGTCGGTCATTTCACGGATTTGAGTGCCCAGAATCCCCTCGATGACCACAAGAACCAGTAGAGCGAGTACAGTCATTCGGACTAACCGGGCATTTCCGATCATTTTTACTTTCGGCGGATGTTCCGCTCCTGCCCAGACGCAATACGCGAGCACGGCGATGAGTGCCATAGCGAGGGCGAGGTGGGTGCTAAGGACGCCGGGAGCGATCCCGCTGTAGACAACTCTCGCGCCCATCCATGCATTGACCAGAACCAGCAAAAGTCCGGAGAAGGAGAGCCAGAACAAGTGGGGACGGCTACTCTTGAAATGGAATGAAGCAATAAAAGTTGCGAGCGAAAAGAAGCCTACGGGAAGGGCGAAAAGCCGGTTGATGAATTCCGTCCAAACATGGCGGGCATTGAAATCCGCACGCAGTGACTCTTGCGAAATGGTCGAAGGATCCCGCCCCATGCGTTTTGCCTTGTCTTGGAATTTTGTGATGTCGAGTTTATCAAAATCAACCTCTTCCACACTGGTCGGAGGGATCAGCATGCCCCAGCACGTAGGCCAGTCGGGGCAGCCCATCCCGGCGCCGGTGACCCTTACGATCGCACCTGCGAATATGAGTGTGAGAACAGAGATCAGAGCTGCGTTCGCCAGTTTGGTATATGTCCTGTAACTCATGCGTGTAGTCAGATGGTATCAGCTCTAGGGGGACGGCGGAAGGAGCAGATTTCTCATGAGGGGTGACTTCACTGTGACCGGGCGGGAAAAACCTTTTTTACGCAGAAAATTAAGGACAGGAAAGCTGATGGTCGCGATGAGAAACGCGATGAGGATGGGGATGGAAAGCGATTCAGCGACCTTGATTCCTGCAACCACGACTACCAAAGCCGCCAGCATCCAGAGGGCTTTTCCCGCCCTCAGTTTTTTCGTTTCCCCGTCTCCAGACATTCCCCGACAGTAAATCCGCGCTAGACTATGCCCGCAACTGATTTCATGACGAATCTCCGTAAAGGCGGCCGGCGGGTATTTTGCAGCTAAGAATGCTTGATCAATAAGATGACCGCGAGGGTGATTGAAAGAAGCGAGAAGACAATCGCGAACCCTTTGATGAGACGTACGCGCATCCTACCTCGGAGGAGTTTTACATTACGCCCTGTTTTGGAATCGATGGAGATAGGGGTCTGGGCTGCCCTATGGTAGCAGCGTGAGTAGCCCTTTTTAAGGCTTTCCCCTCGGTAGTTTAAGGATGTGGGTTGCATTTTTTTGGGTTTCGCGATCACTGCTCGAAAGCATTCGAGTGCAATTCACAATTTCATGTAAATGAATCGGGCGTCGATGGCGAGGAAATTTTTGGGATCTACGCTGGTGCAGGGCGGCCACGTGTCTCCAACTAAAACCTCCACTCAATCCCTCTCCACCCCCACATCGGGGATATGGTTGAAGCTGATCCTCATCGGCGCGGCTTCGCGGCTTTCCTGGATGCCTCCGAAATAAACCACCTTGCGACCGTAGCGGGCGCGGAGCTTGTCGATGGTTTCGTCCAGGCGCTTGTGTTTCTCGTTGTCGAAGGATGCCATCGTTTCCGCCACCGTTTCGAAAAGGGAGGGAGTGTGGTTGGTTTTCTCGCAGAGCCGCGAGAGCATTACGCCGACCTGCAGGAGCGGCCTGCCCGGTTCAGGGCGCTCGCGCCAGAGGCGATCTAACATGCGCATAAGGGTGAGCGTGGAATCGGTCTCTCCGGCGCGCACCTCGGCGGCCCAGGGGTCGGATCGCAGGAAAGCGAGCTGCATGGTGAGCGAACCGGCGAGGAGTTCATGAGAGCGGAGGCGTTCGCAGGCTTTGTGCAGCAGCTTGCAGAGGATGGGCCAGGCCTTATCGGGATGGCGGGTGTCCGGCGGCAGCACGTGGCTGTGGCCGATGGACTTGCGTGCGGAAACCAGATCCGGGATTTCCTCCCCCCGCAACAAGTGCCACAGCCGATCCCCCAACACCCCGCCCCACACGCGGTGCAGCACCGGTTTGGACGCCGCGCAAAGCTCCGCGACGGTGTGCACTCCCGCCGCGTGCAGGCGCGTTTCCATGCTGCGGGCGATGCCGTTGAGGTCGCGCAGCTTGAGCGGATAGAGCACCTGCGGCAGGTCCTGATCCTCGATGATGAACAGTCCGTCCGGCTTCTTCATCTTGCTCGCGGTCTTGGCGAGAAACCGGTTTGGTCCAGCTCCCACGCTGACCTTGATGAACGGTGAGACATCACGCGCCACCGTTTCCTTGATGCGGCGGCCGATGGCTTTAACGGTCGCGGGTTCGCGGAGGTTATAGGGCAGCCATGCCCACATTTCATCGATACTGAGCACCGCCTCCACATGGATGCAGTCCTCTACCGCCTCGATGATGCGGTGGTGGTAGCGGATGTATTCTGGTGGCTTCGACTCCACGATGGCGATGCCCGGGCACATCACGCGCGCGTCGCTGATACGCGTGCCGGTTTTTACCCCGAACGCCTTCGCTTCGTAGCTCGCAGCGATGCAGCACGAGCTCTCCGCCATCACCGGAGCCACCCCCACCGGTCTGCCCCGCAGCGCGGGATCTAGGTGCTGCTCTACCGATGCGAAATACGAATCGCAATCGACGAACAGGGCGGTGAGAGGCTTCGGCACGGCGATTAGCGATGCACTCGGAAACCCGACGGGTCAATCTGTAAAATTGTTCAAATGAACAGTTTTGTGAGGAGTGTAAGATTCAAATCAAGCTCAATGATCGCCTGAGAAAATGCGTTGGCTGGAGGATGCTGTGGGAAGTATGGTCGGATTTGTCCGCCATCGTTGCGCTTGTGGGTTAAACATCCGCCATTCACTTTTTATGATTTTCCCTGCGCCAAGGCTTGGAGTCTTTGGAGGAGCGGGGGGTGGGAGTGGTCCAGGATGACGCGGAGCTTATGGGGGGCGGGGTGGGAGAGGTGGTCGGAGGAGAGTTTCCGGAGGGCGGAGGCGAGGGCTTCGGGGGTGCCGGTGGAACCGGCGGCATAGGCGTCGGCCTCGAACTCGTGTTTGCGGGACCAGGCGTTGGCGAGGATGGAGAGGAGCTTGGAGGCGGGTTCTAACAGCAGGGTGAAAAACACGAGGCCGGCGTGGAGGGAGATTTCCGGGACGAAGAACGCATCGTGCAACAGGCGGGCGAAGGCGCCGTCGGGGTTGGTGGCGAGGCCGATGAGGAAAAAGATGAGCGCCATCTGCAGGATGCCGACGGCGAGGCGCTGCCTGATGTGGCCGAGGCGGAAGTGGCCGATCTCATGGGCGAGGATGGCGAGCAGCTCGGGTTGAGTGGATTTTTCCGTGAGTGTATCGAAGAGGGCGATCTTCTTGTGTTTCCCGAAGCCGGTGAAGTAGGCGTTGGCCTTGGTGGAGCGCTTGGAGCCGTCGATGACGAACACGCCTTCCAGCGGGAATCCGCATTTCACGCCGAGGGCGTGGATGCCGTCCTTGAGTTCGCCGTCCGGCATGGGGGTGAACTTGTTGAAGAGGGGTAGGATCAGCGAGGGGGCGAGGTAGGTGAGGATGAGCTGGAAGGCGGTGACGAAAGCCCATGCCCAGAGCCATGCGTTCGGCACCTCTTGGAAGATCCAGAGAATGCCGGCGACTAGGGGCAGTCCGAGGAGGGCGGCGAGGGCGAGGCCTTTCAAATGATCTGCGACGAAGGTGGCGGGGGTGGATTTGTTGAAGCCAAATTTCTCCTCGATCACGAAGGTCTCGTACCAATCGAAGGGCAGGGAAATGAGGTTCTGAGCGAGGAAAAGCGTGCCGAGGAAGATGAGACCGACGAGGATCACATTTTCCGAGAGTGATCGGGCAAGGCTATCGAGAAAGGGGAAGCCGCCCAGCCACCAGAAGGCGAGCAGGATGGCGAGCGAGATGCTGGCGCGGAGGATGTCGAAGCGGGAGTTGGCGGAAAGGTAGGCGCGGGCCTTATCGAGCTTTTCCTGATCCATGAGACCCGCAAGTTCCGGCGGCGGTGTGGCGGGGAAAACTTTCAGGTTCAGCAAGGTGGCGATGAACTCAAGGTTCCACAGCACGAAAAGGGAGATGAGGATGAGGGCGGCGAGGGAGTTCATAAAATTCAAAATTCAAAATTCAAGGGAGAGGAGAGGGGAGTGAGGGAGTGAGGGGGAGAGGGGGAGAGGGGGAGAAGAGGTCAGAGGGCGGACAAGAAAGGGATATTTTGAATTTTGAATTTTGAGTTTTGAATTTTCAGCGCTGGATGAGGTTGAAGACGGGGGGGGCGGATTCTTTCCAGACGAGGGCGTTTGTGGCGGAGATGATGGCGTCCTCGTCGTCGCGGCGGTGGAAGGCTCCGCTGCCGCGGAGGCGGCGGGAGGCGATGAGCATGGCGTTGAGTTCGGGAGCGATGCTCAAGTAGGAGAAAACGACCGCTACGGCAATCGCCATCAGGAAGACAGGGATCGCCCAGATCGGGGGAACGCGGCCGACGATGATGCCGAGAATGACAATCAGCAGGGAAAGGGGAGGGACAGCCATGCCGAAACGCCGGACACCCTCGCGGGAGGCGGCGGCCTTGGGCTCGCGCGTTTTCCAGTCGGCAAGGGCGACGTTACGCAGGGTTTCCGCGAAGATTCGGGCGTCGCCGGATTTGGAAGGTGGTGAATTTTCCGCGCCGAAGGCTTTTTCCCACAGCGCGGGATCGCAGGAGCATTGGCGACGACCCGCTGAGGATAGGACGCGGAGACCCAGCCACCAGCGCGCGATAAATGCGGCGATGACGGGCAGGGCGGCGAGCAGGATGAGGAAACGAACCACGGTGAAGTAATGCAACTAGACATGAAAACTAACGAATGCACGCGAATGTGCGAGTAATTCCGCCTCAGGGCCGAAACGTTTCCTTGACGGTTAGGTGCTGATCTTGAAACTGACGCGGATGAAAATCCTGAAAACGTTGGGTGTCTTGATCGTGATGTGCGGATCGCTTGGCTCCTGTGGAATCCCGATGAGCACGGTTAGATCCGTCCAGACCATGATTAAATCGGTGCCGCCGGCCACGGTGAGAACCATTCAGAACACGAGCAAGGCGCTTGTTTCCACCGCTTCGGATCCGTTCGGCCCGTGATATTGACAGAAGCGATTCACTGGGACGGTTTTTCGATTCCGCGCAGCATCCGCGTTCCATCCGCCTGATGGCAAATTTCCAGCCACTCCGTCCCGTCCGGCATGATTGCGGGAAATAGGTCTGCCCATTCGCAGATCACGATTCCATTTTCGTCCAGGTATTCGTCCCAGCCGAGGGCGATGAGTTCGTCGGCTGATTTCAGGCGGTGAAAATCGAAGTGAAACACCGGACATTCGCCGCCGCGATATTCGTTAAGGATGGCGAAAGTGGGGCTGGTGACGGCGGCGGTAGGGTCGATGGCGGCGACGAAGCCTTTCGTCCAGTGCGTTTTCCCTGCGCCTAGGTTCCCCACGAGAGCGAAGACAGCGCCCGGGCCCGCCTTTGCGGCGAAATCCGCGCCCAAGGCCATCATCGCATCGGGGCTTTGCAGTGTGTGCGGGTTCATGGATTTTTTGAGAAATGGGTGAGTATGGCTCCGACATTGCCGATGTAGACGGAGGCGGGGATACGGTCGGCGGCATCGCCGAGCCAGCGGGTTGCAGGATGGTTGCGGCGGATGACATCATGGAATCAGGATTGCGGGCCGAACAAGATTTTACCGCGCCGATCGGCGGCATCCAGCCGGGCTAACGCCTCACGATAGTTTTCCAAAGGGAAAACGCAATCCACCGCTTGCCTGAGTGTTCCAGCGAGAAGGCGCCCAGCGAGTTCCGCGTAGATCGCTTCTACCTCCTCCCGCGGTGATTTCTCCATCCATCCCGATACCCACAGCCCCCGGAAACGTATGTCTCCAAAGATGAGCGGGCCGTTGGGAATGGTGAGGGGTTTTCTACCCATGGCTCCATAGGTAATGTGGGTGCCGCCGTTGGCGAGCAGCTTCAACAGGCGCAGGGCGCTGTCTCCGCCAACGGCATTGAACGCCAGTTTAGGCTTTCCGCCGCCGAGCATTTCGCGGGCTTGTTCGTAGCCTTCGGGCGAGTCCCCGAACACCGCGCCGGCTCCTAGGGAAATGAGTCCGGCGGCGAGTTCCTCATTTCTGAGAAAGCAGAGGGTGCGGATGCCCAGCGCGGCGGCGAGCTGGACCACGCATTGGCCGACACCGGAGTTCGCCGCGTTGAGGGCGACCCAATCGCCTTCCCGCAGGTTTTCGAAATGGTGGAGCAGCAGCCAGGCCGTGGCGGGGTTCACTTTTAGCATGGCGGCCTGCAGGGGATCGATGCCTGCGGGGATGCGGATCAGGTTTTCGCCTGTCGTGACAACATGCGTAGCCCATGCGCCGATCCGCTCGTTGGGGATCACCTGATCGCCGGGCGAAAATTTCCCCGAGCGGCTCTCGATAACGGTGGCGGCGCATTCCATTCCGGCTTGGGCGGGCATGGCGGGTTTGATGCCGTAGGTGCCTTCGATGAAATTCAGATCGGCTGGATTGATGGGGGCGGCATGGATCGCGAGAAGGACTTCGTCGTTTTCTAGGGGTGGAATATCGAACGTTTCTATGCGCAGCACATCGGCGGGCTTTCCGTGAGTTTCGAAAACGAGGCGTTGGCTTTTCATGAATGTGATCAGGTTTTTGCTTGGCGGGATGGCACCGTAAAGGCTAATACCGCGCCGCAATGACACGTTCATCTATCGAGTTATCGATCAAAATCTTCCTCCTCGCGCTCATCGTGGTATTCTGCTACACGGTCGCCGGAGTGCTCGGGATGATTTCCTGAAAGGGGCCGTTTCGACCGGTCTAAGCCAACGACTGATGGAACGTGTCCGATTCTTTCAGTGAGAGCACGAAGGCTTGGAGGAGGCGGATCGTGCTTTCGATGTCATCGAGGTGGGCGGTTTCCACCACGGAATGCATGCAGCGCAGCGGCAGCGAAACGAGCGAGGAGGGAATGCCTTCGCGGGAGTGAAAAATCTTGTCGGTGTCGGTGCCGGAGAAGCGGCTCGACGACTCGTGCTGTAGGTCGATTTTTTCTTTTTCGGAAAGCTCGATGAGCCGCTTGACGATGAGAGGGTGGTTGCAGGTGCCGTGGGTGATGGAGGGGCCGCCGCCAAGCTTCACGAGGCCGAACTTCGCGGCCTCGATGCCGGGGGTGTCGGTGGCGTGGGTGACGTCGAGGCACAGGCAGACATCGGGCTTGAGGCGGTAGGTGGCCATCATCGCGCCGTGGCCGCCGATCTCCTCCTGGATCGCGTTGAGGCAGACGAGGGTGACGGCGGGTTTCTTGCCGGATTCGGCGATGCGTTTCATCACCTGCGCGATGATGTAGGAGCCGAGACGGTTGTCCAACGCGCGGCCGATCAGGCGCTTGTGGGCGAGTTCCGAAGGGCCGTCCACATAGACCATGGGATGTCCCACGCGCAGTCCGAGCGCGGCGACTTCCTTCGCGTTGGAAGCTCCGATATCGACCCAGAGGTCGTGCACGGCCGGGGCTTTCTCGCTGCCGGATTCGTCGCGGCGGAGGTGGATCGCTGTGTTGCCAATGATGCCAGAGACCTCGCCCTTGTCGCCGAGGATGCGCACACGGCGGCCGCGGCCGGTGGCAGCATCGGAGCCGCCGACACGGTCGATGCGGAGGAAGCCTTTGTCATCGATGTGCTTGATGATGTAACCGATCTCATCGGCGTGGGCCTCCAGCATCACGATTTTTTTTGATTTCCCGGGAAGGGTGGCCCAGGTGGAGCCGTAGGCGTCGCACTCGACGGAAGCGGCGAAGGGCTTCACGTATTTCGCCCAGACGCGTTGGCCGGGCATTTCGAAGCCGGTGGGGGAGGGGGTTTCGAGGAGGTTGAAAAGGAATTCTTT
>CAMBTF010000026.1 GCA_945870545.1 Akkermansia muciniphila | reverse complement strand
GAGAAGGCGATGCCGAGGAGTTTCGCGGAGTGGCGGTCGAGGGAGGTGGTCTCGATGTCGAAACAGAAGGAGGGCTGGGCGGCGAGGGCGGTGAAGAGGGATTTTTGGAGGGATGGGGTGTCGGCGAGGTAGTAGGTGTGGGGGACTTCCTTGATGGTTTTGAAAGTGTCGAAGAGGGTGGGTGACTCGGGTTGTGTTTGGGCTGGGCGGATGGAATCCGCCGCCACGGTCTCGCCGAAGAGGCGTTTCGTGAGGGTGCGGAACTCGAAGTCGGTGAAGAGTTGTTTTACGGCTTCGTCGTCGCGGGGGCTGAGGACGAGGTCTTCCCATGTGACGTCAAGCGGGCAGTCGGTGATGATGGTGGCGAGTTCCTTGGAGAGGAGGGCTTGGTCGGTGTTTGCCTCGATGGATTCCTTCTGCTTGCCTTTCAGGGAGGCGGTGTGGGCGAGGAGGTTTTCGATGCTGCCGAATTCGGAAATGAGTTTCTGCGCGGTTTTGGGGCCGATGCCGGGGACGCCGGGGATATTGTCGGAGGCGTCGCCCATGAGGCCGAGGAGGTCGATGATCTGTTGCGGCTCGGCGACGCCCCAGATTTCCGGGAGCTGTTTTAGGCCGATGATTTCGTGGTCGGTGCCCTTGCGTCCGGGTTTCCACATGAAGGTGGTGGGAGAAAGGAGCTGGGCGAAATCCTTGTCCGGCGTGACCATGTAGGATTCGAATCCCGCGGGCTCGGCGCGTTTCACAAGGGTGCCAATGAGGTCGTCCGCCTCGAAGCCGTCGATCTCGAGGACGGGGATGTGGAAGGCGCGGCAGAGGGCTTTCACGTGGGGGATGGAGGCGGCGAGTTCCTCGGGCATGGCATCGCGCTGGGCTTTGTAGGCGGGGTAGCGGATGTGTCGCGGGGTGGGAGCGGAGGTATCAAACGCGACGCCAATGTGGGTGGGCTTCTCCTTTTCGAGGATGGCGAGGAGGGTGTTGATGAAGCCGTAGAGCGCGGAGGTGTTGACGCCCTTGGAGTTGCGGATGGGGGCCTGGATGAAGGCGAAGTGAGCACGGTAGATCAGGGCCATGCCGTCGAGCAGGAAAAGGCGGTACATGGGTGAACCCTAAATTTTTAACCAGCGGATTCAACCCGGAAGCGCAACGATGGCGGATGGGGCAGACCATACTTCGCGCGGAGTCCTCCAGCCGAGGTATTTTTTGGGTGGTCGTTGAGCTCATCCTGAGTCTCGCGCACCTGCGTGCTGGTGATCTTTCCCAAGTCCGTGAGCTATGGGAAATACTGCCGGAGTAGGCCGTGGGTGCTCTTGTTGAGGCCGCGCTTCCACGAGTTAGACCGTTTGCTAACGACTGATTTTCCCCGGCGGGGCGGGCGGCCTAATCCTGGCTCTGCTCGCGTTCTTTTCTAAGACTTTCGATTAAAACGTCCGGGAGAGGATCGCCAGTGACGAGCGAGAGTTCCCGGCGGATTTGTTCATTCGAATCCTCGAGTTCTTTATGCGCTTTGATGATCGCGTTGTATTTCGCGGACAAATCATCGCTGCGGCTGCTTAGCGCGCGGACCAAGGTGCGCAGCCCGGAGGTCACGGATTTGGCGCGAACAAGCAGCTCGGTGCTGTCGCGGTCCACGAAGCGGTCAAGGAGATCCAGTTCGGCGCGGGATGTGTCATGGAGGTTGTCCAGGGCCTCGGAATTCGCGTTGAATATGCCTTCCTCTCCGAAAATTGTGGCCGCCTTGATCGGCGCGATGGCGTGCCAGATCATGGCGGCTAGGATGTTTTTGGGCAGGGTGCGGGGCGGGCGTTCCATGGATCCCTGGAGGGCGAGCATCTTTGCAGAAAAGTGCTGGGGCATTTCCGTATGGATATCGAGCAGCCGCTGGCGGACGAAGCGGTTCACTAGGTAGGGGCCGAGCGCGGAGGCCGGAGCCTTATCCTTGATTTCCTTGAACTTCGCGGAAACGGCAGCCTGTTTCTCATCGGGTTTCTTCGCGCAGAGCCTCGCCATTTCTTCCGGTCCGGATGCGGTGAAGACTTCGTATTTCAGGAAAAAATCCGGTTCCTCCAAGGTCAGCAGCACGGCGAAGAACTCGGCGGAATCCGCAGGAATTACAAGCCGTCCCCCGCCGCCCTCACGCAGTTTTTTGACAACATACCAGAGGTAACGGGGCGAGGTCAGCTTGCCGCTGTTGTTGATGACTCCGAGCACCGTGGCGTCTGGCTCGACGCCGGTGAGGGCGGCGTGGGCGAGAACGAAGCCCGGCCCGGTGAGGCTCACCGTGTTGTTGAGGAACGAATAGATATCCCCACCACTCGCTTGGAAGCTGATCCTACCGTTGTCCGGGAGCACAACCCCGGAGTTTCCTAGTGCAGCCATGATCGGGGAAATGACGAAGCTTTCGACATCCCCCACGAATTCCTCCTCGCAGGGCACCTTGAGCTGCAGGTTTCCGCTCGCCTCCCATTCCTCAAGCTTGGGCTGCGCCTCCATGCTCACGGTGGTGCTTCCAAGCACATAACCATTGGTCTTTTCATCATAGGCGAAGAGAACCGTCTTCACCGTCGCCTTTGTAAGGGAGATGCCGGTCGGTTTCACTTTCGGTGTGATGGGCTCCGGTTTGCTCTCATTTCCGTCCGGTTTTTCCAACCTGATGATCTTCTTCTCCTCGAAGCTTGGCAGGAAAGCGACCCAGCCGTCCCATTTTCCGCGCTCCGGGGATTTCAGTAAAGCGGCGGCGGGATGATCGGGATCAAGCGACGCGAGGGCATCACCGAGGAGGTCGGCGAGGAGATTGCCGTCCTTGCCCGCCTCCGGAGCGCTGAGCCAACGGTTGAATTTCCAGGCATGTGTCTTCGCGCGGGCGATTTTTTCCGGATCGGGAGCTTGGAGGCTTCTGCCAGCGGTGAACGCTGAAAGGATATCGCGCGCGGATGAATTGGCGGGATCAAGCGCCAGGGCGAGCGCGAGCGCCTGCGCGGCGGTGCGGCGGTGCGGAGCCTCTCCGAGGGAAGCGCCTTGGGAGAGCAGGGTCATTGTCTGAGAGAGGGAGACCATGGCATCCGTATCGAGCGGAAGCTTGTCCCTGCGGAAAGGCGGTATCACATCGGCCGGCGGGACAAACGGTGGCGCGGCACCGGATGTCACCGCAAGGAGGGTGAAAATCGCGGTGGCGAAAAATGATCGGATGGCATTTGTCATGGTTTATTGGAAGATACACGTATTTTTACGCCCGCAGACAAGAGAACATTGCGTCCCGGCATGCCTTTCTGCGAGGCTTTCCTTATGGAGGAGGCGATCAATGAGATGGCGACGCGCGAGGAAGTGATGTTTTTCGACACGGATTGTGGCGGTGTGGTGCACAATCTCGCCTACTTACGGATGATCGAAACCTGCCGGACGAGGCTCGCCGCCTCGCTGGGTATGAATCTGCGCGAGATGTCGGAAACGGGGATTTACCCGGTGCTGACGAGAACCGAGGTGGAATACAAGAAGCCCGCGAGGCTTGGGGATTGGATCGAGATCCGGGGCAGGCTCGGGGAGGTGGGCGCTGCGAGATTCTGGTGTGAGTTTGAGATGCGCCGTGAGGAGGACGGGGCGCTGCTGGTCACGGCACGGCAGGCACTGGCTCTGGTGAAAATGCCGGAAGGCAAGCCGCTGCGCCTGCCCCGGGGCTTCGGCGGGCGCGGTGTGGCGGGCTAATCGGTTATCGCCTCGCGGAATCCCTTCACATTCCCCTCCACGGCTCGGACTTCCTCTTCCAAGGCATTGATCGCCCGGGCGTCCCCATCCTTTGCGATTTGCTCGATCTGGTTCTGCAATTCCAGCACGTAAATGCGGGCGAGGGATGCGATCTCACTCTCAAGCCCGCTTTGGATCGCGGCCTGTTTTTCCACATGACGGGCGTGGATATCCTCCGCGCCGTCAACAACCCGGAAGCCGGCGGGAAGCGTCTCCGGGAGTTTGTCACCGCTGTCCTCCCAGATCCGCAGGTTTTCGGAAAGTGTTTTGCCGATGCGCTCGCGATCCACGAGGGGAAGCCCGTCCGCGGCGGCTTCCATCGCTTTTTTGTAATCGCTCAGATTGGCCTTCATGTCGCGCCGATTGCTTTCCAGGACTGGCCCGACTCGCTGGCGTATCGAAGAGCGGACGCGACCTAGGACATCGGCGGGCTCCGTCTCTGCCACTTTTTTTACGACAGGCGCCGGGCTTGGCGGCGTCGTCGTTTGTTCGATTGCCGCCGGTGACTGCGGCGGGGAGTCAGGCGCGGGTGTGGGGTCCTTCATCACGAAATAGGTGGCGGCCACGCCAATCACCGCGATGAGCAGGAAAACGACCAAGCCGGAGCCCGAGGATTCCTTGGCAAGGGGCTTCGGATTGTTGAAGGAACCCTGGTGCCGCCGCGCAGTGGCCGGGGAGGGATTTGGCGGCGCGGCGCTTCGCCGAGAGAGCGCGGAATGGACGGGCCTGGACAGGGCGCTGTGGCTAGGCGCAGCGGCCGCTCTTTGGACGGGCCTGGACAGGGCAGCCCCCCCCGCATTCGGGTTGCCCTTGATGGCAGGCGTGCCGGTTTGTAGAGTGCGGCTCGGCATCGCCGCGATGTTGCCAAGTTCCCGGGCAAGCTCGGTAGCCGACGTGAAGCGCCGGTTCGGATCCGGATGCGTGGCGCGCTGGATCACTGCGTCAAGGCGATGGTTGCAGCCACATATTTGCGAGGCCGGGCGAGGGTCTGCGTCGGGCAGGTGGCCTGTCAGGAGCTCATGGAGCATCACGCCTACGGAAAAGATATCGGCGCGCTGGTCGATCGTGAACGGTGGGCGCAGAACTTCCGGCGCGGTGTAGCCCGGTGTGCCGAAGATCTGCTCGCCCTCTTCGATCTGGCGCTCCAGCGTCCGCGCCAAGCCGAAATCCCCGATTTTAGGGTTCATCTGGCCGTCGAGCAGGATATTGGAAGGTTTGATGTCCCGGTGCAGGATCCCGTATTCATGGGCGTGTGCGAGGCCGTGACATACATTGATGACTAGATTGACCGCGTCCTTATGTTCGACAGAAAAGCCATGTGCCGCGTGGTGAAGGGATTGCCCCTCCACAAACTCCATCACGATGAAAAGCAGCCCCTCCACCTCGCCGAAATCGTACACGCCGATCAGGTTCGGATGGTTCAATTTCGCCATCGCCTTCGCCTCGGATTCAAAGCCGGAACGGAACACGGCGTCCGCTGAGAACTCGCGCGGCAGGATCTTGATCGCCACAGGACGCTCAAGCGACGACTGCACCGCGTGGTAAACCGCACCCATGCCACCGCACGCGATAAGTCCTAGGATCTCGTAATTGGGGAAAAGCCTCGCGACCTCCTCCACCTCGGGAGCTACAAATAGGGCGCTATGTTTCGGCTCGCTCATCGGATCGGGATGTTTTCACTCCACGCATGATGATTAGTCAGGCGCACGGACTTGTGACAAGCCCGAGTAATCGTTTTCGAAGAACTTTACATAGGCAAAGGCGGGTCATGTCCCTGCGGCCTTGTCAGCGATTGCCGGGAAATGTATGAAATCACCATGAAAGAGGAATTCATGCGGCGCGCCATCCAACTCGCGAGAAACGGCATGCGTGCCGGGGACGGCGGTCCCTTCGGCGCGGTCATCGTACGCGACACGGAAATCATCGGCGAAGGCTGGAACCGCGTCCTCGCCACCAACGATCCCACCGCCCACGGCGAGATCGTCGCCATCCGCGATGCGTGCGCGAAAACCGGCAGCCACACTCTGGAAGGCTGCGTGATCCACACCACCGGCCAGCCCTGCCCGATGTGCCTCGGCGCGATCCATTGGGCGCGCATTTCCACGATTCACTATGGCTTCGATATCACCATTGCCGCCCGCCTCGGGTTCGATGACTGCGAGTTCTTCCGCCAGTTCACCTTGCCAGCCGCCGAGCGCTCGATCCCCGAGACACAGCTCGCCCGCGAAGAGGCGCTCGCGCTGGCGGAGGAATACCTAGCGATGCCCGGCAGAAAAATTTACTAACGGCACAGTCCCACCCCAACAGCTGGCTTGACGTTTCAAGAAGCAGGGTGGGATCATCCCGCGCATGGCATGGCGCGTAGACGAAGCGGTGGAACACGGGTTGATCGACAACACCGTCGAGGGGCTCACCACCGGCAGGATCTGGCTTGCGGGGCGCGATGAGCCACTGATCCTTTCCCTCAACGGCGACTGCTGGCGGGATCTCGCGGGAACCGTGCTGGAGTTCGAAAATCCCAATCCCCGCGTCTGCCCCGAGGCCTCCGAGCTCGATACCGAGCAGACCGGCATCATTGGCGATGTCACCGCCTCCCGGAAAGCACGTGTGCCGGAAATTTCCGAAGAAGAAATGGACGAGTGCGAACGGCGCGGGCAGGAAATCCCTTTCCAATGGAGCAACGTCCTTTACATCGAGTGGTTCAGCGAAATCAACGGGCGAGTGCTCATCGAGGCGGCCGATTATCACCTCAAGGTCTCCGCCAGCGAATGGCAGATGGACGAGGATCAGGAGGAGGCGCAGAAACTCGCTAACCTCAGCGCGATGCGGGATTTCCTCGCCCAGGTGATACGCCGCGCCGAGCCGGACGATTCCGCAGAAAGCGCGCCCGACACCGCTAAAAGCGAGCTCGACGAGTTCGAATGGGAAGAGCGACTCAAGGAATCCGACCGCCTCAGCGACGCCTATCAGGAGGTGCTGGAGAAATACATCGACGACCACGATAGCGAGCGGAAAGAGGCTTTTGTGATGGGCTGGGACGGCCTACTCGGAGCCATGGCGGAACGCGAGGAAAGCGGCGAGGACGAGGACTTCGATGATGAAGGGGATTTCCGCGAAGAATGGCGGGACTCAGACGATAACGACGAGGACGGGGAGGAAGACGAGGACGATGAGGATTGGCTCGCTGAAAGCCATCCATTGCAGACCAGAGCACGCGAGGTGGCGATGCGCTGCTTCGATCTGGTGAGCCGCGGTGATGATAAGGACAGCCCGGCGCAGCGGCTCGTATCCGATCTCATGCAGGTCAGCGCCAAGCTCGCGGGCGTGCTCCACGGATATGACGGCACTTACGAGCCGGAGGCCGGGTTCGTCCTCGCTGTCCTGAAACGCTGCCTGAACTGGATCAACGATGCCGTTGGCGCCTGCGGCGAACTGATTGCCACCGCCGATGATCCGGATGCTTGCGCTTCCCTCGAGAACCTACGCGACGAAATTTTCGCCATTCGCGATGGCATCATCGAACTGCGCCGTGAACTCAAGAAAAGTTGACAAATTCAGACTCCGGTACATCCATTTCCTCACATGAAAAACATCTTAAAAACGGCACTTCTGGGCGCAACTGCCCTCGCAGCCCTGTCATCCTGCAACACCACCGTCGGGCTGGGGCGCGACATGCGCGTCCTCGGCACCGAAATGGAAAAAAAAGCGGAGCAGCACACAGGCGGTTCTGACACGGAATACCAGTCCGGCGGTGCACCCGTCTACTAGTTTCCTAGTAATCCCGCCAGAAAGCGAAAGCGCAAACCAGCGTGGCCGCGCCATAGGCCAGCCCGCAGAGGCAGGCGGAGCGCCAGCGTCCCGGAGTGGCGGTCACCCATGACACCGCGTCGCGGAAAAGGTAGGGCATGCCCACCCAGAAAAGCGCCGCCGTTAGCAGGGCATAGGCGAAGATGGGGATCAACAGGCGGCTAGCCGGGTCTTTCAGGAAAGCGGCATCCAGCAGCGGAGCGGCCACCATCAACCCTAGCAGACCCAGCGCGCGCACCGCGAGGAAATCGCGCACGCTCATGGAAACCAGCACCAGCGAGGCCGGAACCAGCAGGCGCAGGATGGGCTTGACGTTGTTGAACTCGCCGAGATCCATGCGCAGCGCGCTTAGCTTGCCCATGTCTTCCGGCGCGACCAGCAGCCAGAACCACGCCAGGCCGATGCCCAGAATGATCTGCCCGGAGAGGTTATGGCGCGGAAACTTTTTGAGCCAACCCTGAACCAGCGCGGGCTTCGCGAGCATCAACGCATGGGAGCCGACCAGCCAAGTGCCCAGCAGCAGCCCCGCCGTGAACAGCGGGATCATTTCATAAGGGTGGCGGGGGTCCATGTGGCGAAGGGATTAGGCTGGGCACGCCAGACATTCAAGCGGGAACTGCCACAGCGGTGGCGCGTGCCACGGATATGCGCCGAATAGAAATCCAGCTTCCCGGGCTTTTACCAGAGTTTAGGGGTTAAAACTTGGAGCTTGGAATTTCCTCAATGCTGGTGCTTGCGCTTGAAGCGCAATGCCGCGGTCTGTTTGGCGATGATACCTTGCAGGTAAGCGACTTCTTCCGCGCCCATGTCGTGGCCGATGGTCTGCAGTTTTTCCTCAGCGCGCTGCATGGCCTCTTCGGCCGCTTGCTCATCGATCTCGGACTCGCCCAGCGCCATGTCCGTGAGAACCACGGCCTTGTCGTGGGCGATTTCCGCAAAACCGGATCCGATGGCAAGAGTGACGACCTGACCATCGCGCAGGTAGCGAAGCTCGCCGGGCTGAAGGGCGGTCACCAAGCCGGCATGGCTTGGCAGGATACCCATTTCCCCGTCCGCTCCGGGCAGATAGACGTTCTCAACTGTGTCCGAGAAAATCTTTTTCTCAGGCGTGACGATTTCGAGGTGAAGGGACATATAGTGAGAATCCAGAGTTCAGAAACCAGAGCTTGAAACCGCGAGACTGGACTCTGGTTTCTGGACTCTGGGATCTTAGGAGTTAGTCGCGTGAGACGGTTTCGATGCCGGCCTTCATGTAGAAGTTGCCTTCGGAGACATCATCCCACTTGCCGTCGAGGATTTCGGAGAAGCCTTTGACGGTGTCCTCGAGGGAAACGAGGGCTCCGGGCACGTTGGTGAAGATTTCCGCCACGTGGAAGGGCTGGGTGAGGAAACGCTGGATTTTCCGGGCACGGAAGACGGTCATCTTGTCCTCGTCGTTGAGCTCGTCCATGCCGAGGATGGCGATGATGTCCTGAAGGTCTTTGTAGCGTTGGAGCACGAGCTGAACGCCACGGGCGACGCGGTAATGTTCCTCGCCGACGACTTCCGGGGCGAGCGCCTTGGAAGTGGAGGCAAGCGGATCGACCGCCGGGAAAAGCGCCTGTTCTGCGAGGGAACGCTCAAGCACCACGGTCGCGTCAAGGTGGGCGAAGGTGTTGGCGGGAGCCGGGTCGGTAAGGTCGTCCGCGGGAACGTAAACGGCCTGAATGGAGGTGATCGATCCCTTGTTGGTGGAGGTGATGCGCTCCTGAAGGGAAGCCATTTCCTCGGAAAGGGTCGGCTGGTAACCCACGGCGGAAGGCGTCCGGCCGAGAAGGGCGGAGACCTCGGAACCCGCTTGGGAGAAGCGGAAGATGTTATCGACGAAGAGCAGCACGTCCTGACCTTCCTCGTCGCGGAAGTATTCCGCCATGGTCAGTGCGGAAAGGGCGACGCGGAGACGAGCGCCCGGAGGCTCGTTCATCTGGCCGTAGCAAAGGGCGACCTTTGAGCCTTCGGCGGCGAGGACGGGGTTGCCTTTGTCATCCAGTTTCGGATGGCCCTTTTCGTCTTTTTCGGTGGCGATAACGCCGGACTCGATCATTTCCCAGTAGAGGTCGTTTCCTTCCCGTGTGCGCTCACCCACACCGGCGAAGACGGAGAAACCGCCGTGGGCCTTTGCGATGTTGTTGATGAGCTCCATGATGACCACGGTCTTGCCGACACCCGCACCACCGAACATGCCGCCTTTTCCGCCCTTGAGGAGCGGGCAGATGAGGTCGATGACCTTGATGCCGGTCACGAGGACTTCCGTCGCGGCGGATTGGTCGGTGAGGGAAGGCGCAGGGCGATGGATCGGCGAGCGGTGGCTGGCGTCCGCAAGGGGAACGTTTTCATCCACAAGATCGCCGGTGACGTTGAAGATACGGCCGAGAACCTGTTTACCGACGGGCACGGCGATGGCTTTGCCGGTATCGACCAAGGTCATTCCGCGCTTGAGGCCGTCCGTGGTGGACATGGCCACCGCACGCACCCAGCCGTCGCCAAGGTGCTGCTGAACTTCGAGCACCAGCTTGGTCTGCACTTCGTTGAGCACGTAGTGGATTTCAAGGGCGTTGAAGATTTCCGGCAGTTTGCTGGCTTTCGAGAAATCGGCGTCGATGACGGCGCCGATGATTTGGACGATGGTTCCTTGGTTGCTCATAAGAAGTGGCTAGTGGTCAGTGATCGGTGATCAGTGGGTGGTATTTCGGAGTGGGTCGGTTAATCGGGAAGTTTTCATCTTGCGAGCACTGATCACTGATCACCGCTCACTCGGCACTATTTACTCCATCGCCTTCATGGCGGTGGTGATTTCAAGGAGTTCCGCGGTGATCGCACCTTGGCGGACCTTGTTGTATTCGAGGGTGAGTTCCTTGATGAATTTCTTGGCGTTATCGGTGGCGGCTTTCATGGCGACCATCCGTGCGGAATGCTCGGTGGCGCGCGCTTCGAGGAGCGCCTGATAGACCTGGAAATTGATGTAAAGCGGCAGGATGGAGGCCAGCACATCGGCGGCGGACGGCTCGAAGAGGTGATCCGCGCTGCTGCCGGGGATCGCACCCTCATTTTCGGAGGCGGCAGGTGGCTGGACGGGGAGCAAAGTGACCAACTCCGGGATCTGCGTCAGCGTGTTGATGAAACGCATGTGGATGATGGAAACCTTGTCGTAGTTGCCTTCCGTGAATTGCTTGGTCAGGAAAGAGGCGATGGCGCGCGCCTCGGCGAAGGGCACAGGGTCTTTCACGGTGAAATCCGCGAGAATGTTTTTCTGGAGCTTCTCCAGCATGATGCGGAGCTTGCGGCCGACGGTCACGTAATCCGCCGTATCGGAAGTGGAGGAGCGGAGTTTCTTGGCGAGGTTCGTATTGAGCGGGCCGCAAAGGCCCTTGTCGGTGGAGATGACCAGCACGAGCTCGCGGTTTCCTTCGCGGACTTCGAGCAGAGGATGGGAGGCATCCTCGGATTCGCCTGCACTGATGTCGCTGAGGACGGCGTTGAGCTGGGAGGAATAATCCCGACCCGCCATCGCCTGATCCTGGGCTTTCTTCATCTTTGCGGCCGCGACAAGCTGCATCGCCCGGGTGATCTGGGCGGTGTTCTTCACCGACTTGATGCGGCGGCGGATGTCTCGGAGGTTGGCCAT
>CAMBTF010000025.1 GCA_945870545.1 Akkermansia muciniphila | reverse complement strand
CTGTAACAACCGCGTGCGGTTCAACCGGGACAAATACGGCACGGAAGGATAATTCTCTGGGAATTCCATTCATGAAGCGGTTTTTAACCCGCCATGGAGGAACTGCCAAGCAAGAAACGCGGGGTTGTGGGGGAATGAGGAATTTTCGGCTCAGGAAAGATCCAGCGGACTTGGGCCGCCTGCACCGGGTCTTTTCATCACATGCAGGTAGATCATCGTTGTTTCGACACTCGAATGCCCCATGAGGCTTTGGACGGTGCGGATATCGGTCCCGGATTCGAGGAGATGCGTCGCGAACGAATGGCGCATCGTGTGGCAAGTGGCGCGTTTGGGAACCCCAGCCTTGCGGACTGCATCCTTGAATTGGCGCTGCATGGAGGATTCGTGCAGGTGGTGGCGGGCGATCCTTCCGGTGCGTGGATGCGGACAGAGGGTGGCGGAGGGGAAGAGGTATTGCCAACACCACTCGCGCGTGGCCTTGGGCCATTTGCGCAGCAGGGCTTCCGGCATGTGAACGTCGCCCGCGCCGACCGCGAGGTCCTGGAGATGTTTTTCACGGAGACGGGCAAGATGTTCCGTTAGCCGCTGCTCCAGGGCGACTGGCAGTGTGACCACGCGGTGTCTTCCTCCCTTGCCGTCGTGAATGGTGATGGTGCCCTGGCCGAAATCCAGATCCTTGACGCGCAGGCGCATGGCTTCCATGAGCCGGAGGCCGCTGCCATACATGAACTGGGCGATCAATTTCCATGGATCTTCAAGGCGGGCGAAGACGGAGCTGACTTCCTCGCGGGTCATCACCACAGGCGGTCGTCGTGCGCCGCGGGCCGGGGTAATGTGATCGAGGGTGAATTCCTCGATGCCGAGGACGTTTTTGGTCAAGAAGGCCATTGCGTTGAGCGCCTGCTTCTGGGTGGCCGGGGAGACGTTTCGCTCCAGAACGAGGAAGTCTAGGTAGGCGGTGATCGCGGGTGGCCCTATGATTTGCGGGGATTGGCCGAGCATTTGGAAGCAGAAGCGGATGAACCGGCAGTTCCAGTGGACATAAGTCTCCTCGGTAGCCATCGCCATGTTCTTGATCCGGATGATGCGGCGGAGCGAATCAATGAGCCGCTTGAGTTCCGTTTCGGCATCGGCGACCTGTTCCGGTGACGGCGTGGGCGAAGGGGGCAAACTGGCCCTTACGCGTATTGTTTCACGGGCAAGAGTCCGGTGTTCCGGTTCCAAGGAGCGGGCCTGATCGGATAAGCCCCGCCAATCGAAGCAGGATGCCCATGGGACGGCGAGGACATCGCAGGCAAGAACACGAGCCGCATCCACCGCCTGGCGGAATTGCCAATCGGCCACATGAGAGGAACGGCCAAGGGCATCGAAATACCCATGGGTGCGTTCTGGCGATTGGTGGCCCCTTGCCTTAGTCCATGATTCCGCCCAGCGGACATAGTAATCGCGGACGGTTGGTTTGATGGACAGTTCGGCAATGCGCTCGATGAATTTTCGGCGGGCGCCCGATACGTTTTGGCTGGCTGTTTCTGGATCTGATGGGGGAGGCATGAATCGCTCATAGAATGTTCAAAAGAACACATCAAGTAAAAAGTTAGAGACCCGTAGGCAACTTGGCGTAGGCGGTGGATGGAAATAACACTAGATCATCACTCAGATTGGCGACAAAACGCCCGTTTGATCACGCCGTAAGTCGTTGACCCTGAGGAGGAAATCTATTTACGATGGTGACAAAGTTCTTGGGTCTTCGGACTTTCACTCAAATTCCATGAGAATTATTATTTTCCATTTTACACTTTTTTCACATCGCGATTGGGGTCTTTTGGGGAAGTTGATCGCCCGCAAAGCCACATAACTACAAGGATTTTTGTGTAGCGGCTGGGTGTTTTTGTGGCTTTTCAGAAGTGCCATTTCTGTAAAATGGCGGTGGTTTTTGTGGCGGTTTTGTAAACGGTCTAAAATTCCAATGAATCCCCCCCGCAACTTCGGAGTCGGGTTGAATCTTCCTTGGCGCCCTCCCTGCCATTCGTAGCTTTCTTGACCGCCGAAGCCTCGGCGAAGGAGGTAGCGAAGTATGGTGCGACTTGGCGGTTCAAATTCTTCTCGGGGTGGGTTGCTGAGTGGTTTGGGAACTCAAAAATTCCAATGAATCACCCTGCCACTTCGGAGTTCAGGATGATCCGTGGTGGATCGCCACAGGGCCGATTCCAGTGCCCTGAACCCGCCTTAATTTCTCTACGGCGCGAATCGTTATCTCAGCAGCTTTCTCGACCTCATCGCGGGTATTTAGTCGGGAAAAGGAGAAACGCAGGCTGGTTTTGGCGCGCACTTCGGAGATGCCCATTGCCAGTTGGACATGAGAAGGTTGCCGTTTGCCGGTCATACAGGCGGAACCCGCCGAGCATGCGACCCCCGCTTCATCGAGAAGGATCAGCAGACCCGCTGCGTCGCAGGATTCGAAGGATAAGTGGGAAGTGTTAGGAAGGCGGAATGCGATGTCTCCGTTCCTCATACAGCCGGATACGCCGCCCATGACAAGGTTCTCGAAGGCGTCCCGCATTTCCCGGATGCGATCCGCCTCGCCGGTTTCCAAGGCGATTTTCGCCCGTCTCGCGGCCTCGCCCATCGCGACGATGCCCGCCACGTTCTCCGTCCCACTGCGCCTGCCATTTTCCTGTCCACCTCCGTGAATCATGGCGTGAAAATCGAGACCACTCCGAACATAGAGTGCGCCAACACCTTTGGGACCATGGAACTTGTGGCCGGAAATCGACAGCAGATCCACGGCTTCCCGCCGAACGTCGACCGGGATTTTCCCCACCGCCTGCACCGCGTCGCTATGGATGGGCAGACCATGTTCACGTGCGATGGCGATTAGCTCCGCGAGGGGCTGGATCACACCTGTTTCATTGTTGGCGGACATCACGGAAACATACGCCGCGGTCGCACACGCGGACTCAAAGGCATCGAGATCGACTCGTCCGTCGGCGTGAACCGGAATTTTGGATACCTTTCGCTTACAGTTATCTATGAAGCGAAGCACCGCGCTGTGCTCGATGGCGGAGACAATGGCGCTCCCTTCGCCCGCCAGTTCATCGAGCGATCGCAGCGCCGTGTTTACGCTCTCCGTTCCTGTTCCGGTGAAAACGATCTCGCCCGTATCCGCCCCGATCAACTCCGCGACGTGTCCGCGCGCCTCGTCCATGGCCTTGCGCGCAAGCTTGGCAGCGCGGTACACGCCGGACGGGTTCGCATGGTTTCCATGCAGCCATGGGAGCATCGCTTCCAAGACCTCAGGCAACATCGCCGATGTGGCATTGGCATCCAGGTAGATCACAACCCCAGCTTCGGCCTACCACGCGGAAAAACAATGCCGAATCATAGCCGGATCATCCCCGGGATACTTTCGGCATGACTTACCAACCAGCGCAGCGCGGCATCGCCCCATGACATGGCGGTGGAGAACCACGATTGACCGAAATCGCGGAGACTCTCCAAAGGCACAGGCGAGGCCAGGCAGAGCAACACGATCAGCACCAACAGGTTTCCGAAATAAATCAGCGTCAGCGAAAGGAAGGTGCCGTTATCCTTTAGATCCGGCTGATCTCGCGGGATCATCCATAGGGTCCATGCGAGGTGGAACGACCATGTCGCCCCTATCACGCCGTAAAAAATCTGATTTCCCAGCGTGCCGATCTCATGAAACACACCCACCGAGACATAAATCACCACCGCGATCACGCTCCAGAACGGGACGAAATAGGGAGAAAGTGCGATTACCCAGTTGGTCTTGTCAGTTGTCACGTAGCCACCGCTCGTCCCCCATTCCATCTCCAGGATCTTGCCTCCGTAGCATTTCACGAAGGCGGCATGCGTAAGTTCATGACCGAAGACATAACAGTAGAGGAACGCGGGCTGTGCGATCCCCGACCAGAACCAACCCAGCATCAAAAGCACGCCAATGGCAAAAAACCAGAACGGCTGCGATTGCCAGATTCCTTGCTCGACGGTTGCGTGCGAAAATCGCGTGAGGAAAACCCATGTCGTGACCCAGCATAGAGGGAGTAGCAAACACCCTACGACCACCCTGACAAGTTGCGTGATAAATCCCGCGCCGCCCTCCTCCTCAAGAAAATCTTCGGAGGCCACAGAAGCCCAGATCGGTTTGCCGCGGCTATGAAGGCGGCGGTTCGTCTTCTCGTGGCAGCGTTTCTTCACCGAGGAAATGAAGCTGCTTCCGTCATGCGGCCTCTTCCTGTTTTCCGGGCTTTTCCCGTGGATCTTTTTCCTTTTCTGCTTCATGCGCTGAACGAAAAGAAAATATTACGGAAAAATTAACGAATCAAGCTCAGGGTTTTTCCAATCGCACAAAAAAAAGCGGAGCCTTTCGGCGTCCGCTTCTTGTAGGGGGGCAGTTAGCTCCGCCGTGGGGGATCAATCGTTCGTGAGGTCAACGGTCTCCGCAGGTGTGGCTCCCACGCTGAAGCGCCAGCGGATCTTGTTGCGCTTGGAAGCGGTGCGGAGCTTGCGCTTCGAGCGCTCGGTCGGCGTTTCGAAAGCGCGACGGCGGCGGATTTCCTCGAGGATACCCTCGCCGTCCAGTTTGGTTTTTAGGCGTTTGAGGGCGCGGTCAACCGGCTCCCCTTTTTTTACGTTCACTCCACGCATGCTGATGATTTTCGTTGGTTGTATTCTTGGAAGTTTGTTTGGGGCGCGGTGTATGGGCTAGTCGGTGTGATCCGTCAAGCTTGAAACCGCGCGGGGTGTCACTCTCCGAGTCCGAAGCGGACGAAGCGGGTAACGGTGAGGGTGTCGCCGAGTTCCTTGCCTTTGAGTTCGAGGAGCTGATTGATGGTGATGTCCGGGTCTTTCACGAAGCCTTGCTCCAGGAAGCAGGATTCCGCAAAAAACTTGGCGAGCTGACCCTTGAGGATGTTCTCGATGATGTTCTCCGGCTTGCCCTGTTCGAGCAGTCGGACTCGGTAGATATCCTTTTCTGTCTCGACGATGTCGGAGGGGATGTCGTCGCGGGAGAGGCCTTTCGGCGCGGAGGCGGCGATGTGGAGGGTGAGATCCTTGACGAGTTCCTGAAAGCCGGGCTTCGCGGAGGTGGCGGCGTCGGTGGCATTGACCTCGAGAAGCACGCCGACCTTGCCACCGAGGTGGATGTAGGAGGCGATGTAACCGCCGGGGGCGGCGTCGAAGCGGACATACTTGCGGAGCTGGAGGTTCTCGCCGAGCTCGACGACCTTTTCCTTCACGAAGTTTTCCATGGTGCTCTCACCGTGCGGGAGGGCGAGGGCGGCGGGCTGGTCGTGCGCGTCGGAACCCGCCAGTTTCCCGGCGATTTCGGCCACAAAGGCCTGGAAGTTCTCGTTGCGGGAAACGAAGTCGGTCTCGCAGTTCACCTCAAGCAGGAAGCCGGAGGTGGCGCCATCGTTGACGCGGGCGGTGATGATGCCCTCGGTGGCGGCGCGGTCGGCCTTGGTGCCGGCCTTCATGATGCCGCGCTCACGGAGGAGCTTGATGGAGGCTTCGAGGTCGCCGTTGGTTTCGGTGAGGACTTTCTTGCAGTCCATCATGCCGGCGTTGGTCTTGTCGCGGAGTTCCTTGACGATTGATGCTGTGATCATGCGGTATGGGTAAAAGTGATACGTTAGAAGTTAGAAGGCAGCGGCTCAGTTCCTTTTGGCGGCGACCATGGCATTGACCAGATTCTGGAGGATGATGCGGATCGAGCGGATGGCGTCGTCGTTGCCGGGGATGGGGAATTGCACCTTGGCCGGGTCGGCGTTGGTATCGACGATGGCGATGATCGGGATGTTGAGGCGGTGTGCCTCGGCGACGGCGATGGTCTCGCGGGCGGAATCGACGATGACGATGGCATCGGGTTTCTTGTCGAGGTTGCGGACGCCGCGAAGGTTGCGGAGAAGTTTTTCGCGCTCACGGCCGAGGGCGGCGAGTTCCTTCTTGGACATGGCCTTGAACTCGGGCTGTTTCTCGATGTTCTCAAGGTAGCGGAGGCGCTCCACGGATTTGCGGACGGTGGTGGCGTTGGTGAGCATGCCGCCAAGCCAGCGGTGGTTCACGTAGTGTTGCCCGGTGGCCTCTGCGGCCTCACGGATGGCGTCCTGTGCCTGGCGCTTGCAGCCGACGAAAAGGACACTCTTGTTCTTGCCAGCGAGATCCGCGAGGAAGTCGGCGGCCTTGTCGAGCTGCTGGACGGTTTTCTCGAGGTTGATGATGTAGATGCCGCCTTTGTCCTTCATGAGGAAGGGCTTCATGCGGGGATTCCACTTTTTCGTTTGGTGACCGTAGTGGACGCCTGCGTCCACCATTTCGGCGATGAGTTCGTTGACCATAATGTTTGTTCTTTTTGTCCCGTCTTAAATCAGATCGGGCGATTTTGGAGGCCTGCCGCTTTGCTTTTCCCTTGGGTCTCCAATTGTTCTGAGGCGGCTGAAGGGGCGCGTGAAATACGGGTTGCGCCGGGGGATGGCAAGCATTTTTCCAATGCGGCGAGGCAAAACCTAGTTTCCAACCGGAAAGCGGGGTGGCCTGACAGATGGAAGGCTCTACAGCCCCTTTTCCTTCAGTAGGCCATAGAGGAACTAACCGCCTCCAAATCCTTCCTCAAATTACACGGATTTTCACGGATTTAAGAATACACCAGACAGGTTTTAAATTCATACTTCATCATTCATAATCACAAAAAATGGGTTGATGACGCGGACAGAGTTGTAGTTTTGTCCTGGGTTAAGGTCTTCAGAGAGGAGTTCGGTGCAGCCTGCCGAGGCGGCGGCGGCGAGGATGGCGGCATCCCAGTAGGAAGTCTGGTAGCGATTTTTGATGTCGAGTGCGTCCTGCATGACCTGCACAGTTAGCGGGACGATGCGGTGACGCAGCCAGTATTGGATCAGCGCGGTGGCCTCTTGGTGTGTTAGAGGATCAGTGCGAGTGGGGCGTGTGGCCTGGACGTAGAATTCTTGGAGCACTTGGACCGAAAGCGTGAGGTTCGGATCGCTCAGGATCACTTTGGCCTTTTGGGTTTTTCCAGCCTCACCGGGTTGGGTGGAGATGGCGTAGAGGAGGATGTTGGTATCGACGAAGGTCATTTAGCGGCGGCTTTCGTAGAGGGCTTCCCGGGACAGGTTGTCCTGGCAGGAGAAGTTGGGGTGGCGGTTGGCGATTTCCGCGAGCAAGCTGTCCAGCTCGGGTGCGGGTTTTTCGTTGGGTGCTTCCGTGGCCGCGAGGGTCTGGAGGTATTTCTTTACGAGGGAGGAGACGGACGCGTCGCGCCGGGCGGCGGCGATACGTGCCTTCCGGTAGGTTTCCTCATCGAGGGCGAGGGTGATGTTTTTCATGGGTTTATGTGTATCACGGTTTCACAGTTTCGCAAGAACCAAGTTCCGAGACGGGCAGGAAGTCGGTTTTGATGCGCTCGACCCCCAAAAAATTGGAGATTGAATATTGAAGATTGAATATTGGAGATTGGAGATTGGAGATTGGAGATTGGAGATTGGAGATCCTCCTACGCCGCCTAGATCAGGCCTTTGCGGCGACCCAGCCCCGCCATCCGCCGAATTCGGAAATGTCTCTAGCGCCGACCGTGGCGATGGGTTCCGCGATGAATCCGGGGAGGCTTTTCCCGTCCTCCATGAGCACTTTCCCGATTCCGAGGGGGGAGGGGATCTTCGATACGAAATCGCCGAATGCCTTGGTGGATAATACCCAGGTCTCCGTTTCGATGGCGACTCCGTCATCCACCCGGACGAGTGCTGGCCTTTCCGGTAAGCCTGCGCCCGCCGGGACGAGATACATCCGGTAGCAGGGCAGGGTTTTCCCGCCGGAAACGAGACGCCCGCCACGATCCGTGAGCTGCCAGTTCAGCGGCATGCCTTCGAGATGCGCGCCGCAGACAACCACATGGATCTCATCGAAGCCGTCCGCTGAAACAGCAGGAACATTCCGCGAAAGCTCCCGCTCATATTTCCCGCCCAGCTCCAGCAACGCGCGATCCATCCATGCATCGGCGAAAATGGTTACGCCCCACGGAAGTTTTCCTTGATACCTGCCGGCGGGCAAGGCGAGCGCCGAGTAGTCGAGCAGGTTCATGAAATTCGTGTAGCTGCCGAGCGCGGAGTTCAGCTTCACCGGCTCCGCTTCCACTTCCTTCACGGTAAAATTCCTCGGCGTGGTCGGCGCGAGGATGAAATCGGCCTTCGCCATTTCGATGTCCGCCAAGCGCTTGCATTCCGCCAGCTTGTAGCGGGCGTTGAAAAAATCGCTGGCGAGCGGGTGCCTGCCGCCTTCGATGATGGCTCGCGTTACAGGGAAAACGGAATCCGGTTTCGCCTCCAGAAAGTTCCTTATGCCCACATAGCGCTCCGTGACCCATGGCCCTTCGTAGAGCAGCTTCGCGGCGGCGAGAAAGGGCTCCAGTCTGATCTCCACTGCCTCGCCCCCGAGTTCCTCGAAAGTTTCAACCGCCTCCGCGAACATGGTCGCCGCCTCCTCCCATCCAAAAAACTCCAGCTCCTCCGCCCTCGGCACACCGAAGCGGAATTTTGGAAGAATCCTTTTCCATTTCGTCGGTGGCTTTCTGCTCCACGCCTCATCGGGGTCGTGTTTCCCCGCGATCTTCAAAACCGCATCCGCATCGGCACAATTTTGAGCGAACACCGAGACGCAGTCCAAGGTCTTACACGCATCCACTACACCTCTAGTAGATATGTGTCCGAGCGTGGGTTTCAATCCGATCAGCTCATTGAAAGCCGCAGGCACCCGCCCCGATCCCGCCGTATCCGTGCCCAGAGAAAAAGCCACCAATCCCTTCGCCACCGCCACCGCCGATCCACTGCTCGAGCCGCCGGGTAGATACGCCTCATCGAAGGGATTCTTCGGCGCGGGATATGGCGTCCGAATTCCCACCAGCCCCGTCGCGAATTGATCCAGGTTCGTTTTACCGAAACAGATTGCGCCCGCTTCATCGAGCAGCCGCACCACGGTCGCGGATTCGGTGGGGTTGTAGGAAAAGTCCGGACAAGCCGCCGTGGTCGGGAGGCCGGCGACATCGATGTTGTCCTTCGCAGCGTATGGAATCCCGTAAAGCGGCAGATCCTTTCCCTCATTCTCATCAATCCTCCGCTTCACCGTTTCCCATGGCGTCTTGGAAATGAAAATCCCCTCGTCCGGTTCGTCGCGGATCGCCTCCCACACGCCACGCATCAGCTCTTCCAGCGTGCGGCCTTGGGCGTATGCCGCCTGATATTCCGTTATCGTTTTCATTCGATCATGTGCTGAATATTTTTTTCACAACCCCAGCTTTGCGTCTCTCTGCGACCTCTGCGTCTCTGCGGTGAAATTCTTCATTCATAAACCTCAGTCCTAAGAATCAAAAGCGGATCGCCCGCCTTCACCATCGCGCCGGGGGAAACCAATACCTTCTCGATCAAGCCAGCCTTTGAGACGGGCACGATCATTTCCATTTTCATCGCCTCCAATATCAGCCCCGTAGCACCCGCCGAGACGGCATCCCCCGCAGCCACCTCCACTTTCCAGACGCTGCCCATCATCGGCGATTCCACGAACTCGCAGCCCTCCGGCAGCTCGATTCCCATGCTTTCCGCCACCGCCTCCTCGATATCGACCACGTTCAGCCCTGCCTCTTCCCAGCGCTGCCTCTCTTCCGCGAACGCCTGCCGCTGGTGCGTGCGGAACTCCGCGATGGACTCCGCCTCTTCTTCCAGAAACGCCAGGTAGCTGCCCAGTTTGAAACGCTCCACATCGATTCTTGGCACGAACTCCCCGGTCAAAATTTCCCGCCGCAACTCCAGCAACCTTTCCGGCGAAACCTCCTCCCATTTCAGCCGGTCAAAAAACCTCAGCAGCCAGGGTTCCCCGAAAACCTCGGTCTTGCGGTATTTGTTCCAGATCGGCGTCGTGCGCCCGACAAACTGATAACCGCCCGGTCCCTCCATGCCGTAGATGCAGAGATAAGCCCCGCCGATCCCCACCGCATTCTCCGGTGTCCATGTCCGTGCGGGATTGTATTTCGTCGTCACCAGCCGATGTCTCGGATCGAGCGGCGTAGCGACCGGCGCGCCGAGATACACATCACCCAAGCCCATCACCAGATACTCGGCGGAAAAAACGATGTCTTTCACCTCCTCGATGCGCTCCAGCCCGTTGATGCGCCGGATGAACTCGATGTTGCTCGGACACCACGGAGCGTCCGCCCGCACGCCTTTCATGTAGCGCTCGATGGCCACCTGCGTGCTCGGATCGTCCCATGCGAGCGGGAGATGCACCACGCGGCTTTCCACCTCGGCGTCCTCCAGCGCGGGTAGTTCCCTCAAGCCCCACAGAAGCAGATCCACCACCTCGGTCTCGGAAGTTTTCCATGGATCATAATGAACCTGCAACGACCGGATGCCCGGCGTGAGATCCACGAAGCCCGTCCGCTTTTCCGCACCCAGCCACTCATAGAGCAGGTGCACGAGAAACCGAAGTCGCAGATCCAGCACCATCTCGCCGATCTCTAACAGCACATACTCATCGCCCGCCCTGCGTATCACCACCGCCTCGCCCTGCACTTCGCTCCGGGCAATGATCGCCGGCTCCGATTCGCCCTTCGGTAGCAGGGGATAGTCGCCGCCTTTTTCCAACCACTCTTCCACCTGCGCCGCCTGCTCACGTGCCGCCTCCATCCCCACTGGGAAAAACCTCACACGATCCTCCGGCTTAAGTTGCCCGACCTTCCACAGTTCCGCCTCGATGATCGTCACCGGGCAAACGAAGCCGCCCAAGCTCGGTCCGTCCGGCCCGAGAATGACCGGCATGTCACCCGTGAAATCCACCGCGCCCACCGCGTAGGCGTTGTCGTGGATGTTCGATGGGTGGAGCCCCGCCTCCCCGCCATCCTTCCGAGCCCACTTCGGCTTCGGTCCGATCAAACGCACCCCTGTCCGCGCCGAGTTGAAATGCACCTCCCACTCCGTCTCGAAAAACTCCGCAATATCCTCCTCCGTAAAAAACTCCGGTGCCCCATGCGGCCCATAAAGCACCCCGATCTCCCAAACGTGGCGGCGGATTGTATCCGCCATGCCGTAGTCCACCCTCTTCCTTGAATTTTGAATTTTGAATTTTGAATTTTTAATTTCCAATACATCTCCCGCCACCAACGCCCTCCCACCGTGCCCCCCGAATTTCCCCAGCGTGAAGGTCGATTTGCTTCCGAGGTAATCCGGCACATCGATCCCGCCGCCGATCGCGAGATACGCGCGGCAACCGTTCACGGCTTTGCCCATTTCCAGAACCTGACCCGCTCTAACAGCTACGGCTTCTCCCGTA
>CAMBTF010000024.1 GCA_945870545.1 Akkermansia muciniphila | reverse complement strand
GTCCCAGCCGGAGACGGTTCGGAACTCGATTATCTCACCCTTGCCACCGCCGGCCTGAAGCCCACCGGGATCGGCGTGAAAGTTTACACGGAAGACGATGAACTGCCCGAGGGCGACGCCGTCATTTCCTACGTGATGCCGCTGCAATTCATCAAGCCCGACGAGGCCGTCCGCACCTTCACCCAGATCATCGGCCAGTTCGGTGCCTTCGGCTCCATCGCCGCCGTGCCCAACGCCGCCTCCGTTGTCATTACAGAGAACACCTCCCTCATCCGCAAGCTCATCGACCTGAAAGCCGAGATCGACAAGCCCTCCTCGCAAGTCACCACCTGTTTTATCAACGTGAAATTTGCGGATGTGACGGAACTCGCCACCACCCTCAACGAACTCCTGGGCCAGGAGCAGGGTGCCAACAACACAGCAGGCATCCAGCGAACCCCAGATAACAATGTCAACATGGTGATCACCAATGATCCCGCACAAGCAGCAGCAGCAGGTCTTGCCGGGAGCACGCCTTCCAGCGTGAACACCCCCGTCCAAATTATCCCCGATCCTCGCACGAACCGCATCTTTGGGATGGGACGCCCCGTGGATCTCCTTTTTGTCGAAGGCCTTGTCCGCGAGTTCGACATCGCCACCGACCAACGCAATTTCCTCCGCCGCAAACTCGAATTCCTTTCCGTCGCGGATTTCCTCCCCATCGCGGGCGACGCCCTAACCCGCGCTTTCAACGGCACCGGAAGCGCCGGTGCAGAAGGCGGCGGCAACCGAGCACAAGCCACAGGCGGCGGCAACACCCAGAACAGGCAGAACACGCAGAACAACCGCACGCAGCAAGGCAACAACAACCTATTCAATGGCGGCGGCTCCAGCGGCGGCTCCAGCGGCGGCAGCAACTCCTTCGGCGGCAATAATTCCGGCGGTTCCTCAGGCTCACGCGGCAGTTCCCTTTCCGCTCCCGATGTCAACACCGCACCCGAGTCCCTCCTGATCGGCCGCACCCTTCTCGTCGCCGACAACATCACCAACTCCATCGTCGTGCAGGGCCCGCCAACTGCCGTAGAAATCATCGAGAACCTCCTCGACCAGGTCGATGTTAAGGCAGATCAGGTGATGATCTCCACCGTCTTCGGCCAGCTCTCGCTCGGCAAATCCACCTCCACCGGCGTCGATTGGTTGCGCGCCTACAGGGGCAATGACAACGGGGGCGTTGCCGGTTCCAGCATCACCGGCGATCCCGTCAACAGCGTAAATCCCATCACTCTCCTGAACCCGATCACAGGAACCGCGCTCGGATCTTTCCCCAATCAGACCGGACTCTCGCTTTACGGAAAAATCGGCAACTCGCTCGCCGCCTACGTGAATCTTCTCTCAAGTTCCAGCGATTTCACCGTCCTCTCCCGCCCTTCGATCTTTGTGAAAAACAACCAGATCGGCACAATCTCCTCAGGCCGCAGAATCGCAATCCCCACGAACTCGAACCAATTCTCCGGCGGCGGGGTCTCCACCAATATCGAATACCGCGACGTGGTGCTGAAACTCGAGGTCATCCCCCTCGTGAACTCGGATAAGGAGATCACCCTCCAGATTGCCCTGATCAGCGACGATGTAATCGGACAGTCGGAAAACATCGAAGGGGTCGGCAGCGTCCCCATCATCGGCACCCGCGAACTCCTCACCACCGTCACCGTGCCCAACAATCAGACCATCATCCTCGGCGGCCTCATCACCACCAACGACACGGAAGAGGTAACCGGCATCCCCCTGCTCAGCGACATCCCCGGCCTCGGCCGCCTTTTCTCCACAAAAACGAAGGGCGTGGACCGCGAGGAATTGATGATCTTCATCCAGCCCTCCATCGTGAACAGCGGCAACACCCTCGATTACGTCCAGGCGGATATGGACTCGCGCTATGATGTCTCCGGCCCGGCCCGCAAGTTTTCCGACGGCACCGTCCTGCCTCCCCTCGAGAAGATCGATGAAAAAGGACACTCCGCGAACCGCAACATCCCACCCGCCGCCGTTCCTGTTGCGGAGCGGTCTAAGGAGAAACGGTCGATCCGTCCGATGCACCGCAAGTGATGGACGGAGCACTAGCCTCCCGCCGGGTAGCTCCTAAAAATGATCCCTGGTATTAGCAGGCATAGCGCCGTGAGCACCCGCAAGGTGTCCAGCCCGAAGCGCCCTCTCGTCCGGTTCAGCACCTGAAGCAACGCGGCTCCGGTAAGGATACTGTAATAAAAAGGTCGCGCGGTCATTAGGTCATCCTGCACCGCGAATACCAACGCCGCCGCCCCCAATAATGTCAGCGGCAGCGAGAGGGCGATCTCATCCATTGAACCCAACTCGCCGTCTGCGGCGGGTTTGCCGGAGCGTTCCCATAACTCCATCGCAGAGGAGGCCAGCAGGCAGAGAACCGCGAAGCAAATGAACTCCCTAGAAAGCATGAGTTCCCGAAGACCCAAACCGGGAAGGTAAACGTGCGCGGTCAACGCCGTTCCGAAAGCGAAAGCAACCCCGCCCATCGCATGCTGTGCGTAGCCGATCTCGTCCCCTTCCTGTGGTGAAAACAGGGTAAGCGCAAAGTATCCGGCCAGAAACACCGCACCCACCAGCAGATAGGGATAAACGGAAAGCGGAAAGTTCATCACGGTGAGCGTGATTGAAAAAACACCGGTGATCACCGCCGCCACCTTCAGCGGCTTCTTGTGTGCCATCGCGAAAGAAGTTTCGTCGGAGGACATTGAACCTTTCAGCAGTTTCATCGCGATCCGTATCGCCCAGACAGCGAAACCCAGCGCCACGTACGCCTGCCACGGATGGTAATCCACCCGCCATGTCTGCGCGAAAAGGAAGAGCCAGATCACCGCGATCAGTGGCGCATCCAGGCCTAACAAATTCAGATAAAGCCACCAGGGCTTGCGCTCTTTCTCCACCGCGGAATCCTTCCCACGCAAACCCCGGAACGCAAGCGCCGACTACCTTGGAATGATTTGTCTGCCTTGGACTGCTACAGCCTGCTGTAGCTTTTCGGCCATGCAGCCCGCTGCGAGCCGGGCGGCATTGGCACGGCAAGGCTTGATCACTCCCAGTCCTCAGCCGTTACAGCCTGCTTGTTCGCTGAAGCTTCGGCGGACAAGCAGGCTGTAGCAGTCCAAGTTCACATCACCGCCCTAACAAGGGGCGGGATCGGTGCGCCGATTGCCTCCGCCGTCGCGCGCAGCAGCTCCATTTCCTGCTCCGCCACAAACCTATCGTCTGTGACTACCAAGCCGCACAAACGCAGAATTTGTTGCTTCACCAGCGGCGTGGCCGCATCCATTTCCACAAGCGCATCCGATACCTCGGCCAGACCGGCCGTGGAACGTGGCAGCTCCCTGCCGGTATGTTCCCGGTATTCCGCCGCCGCCATCTCAATCGCCGTCCCGCCACCCGCCAGCGCGGCAAACACTCCTAACAGATCCGCCAGTTCCCGTTCCAGATCTTGGATTCTCCGATGGTGCATCCCGGGCACCGGCTTCAGCCCGAGACCGATCATTACGTGACGCTCGATGACTTTCTGCAGCAAGAACTCGAAAAGGTTCACCTGCCCATCCGCCTCAATCAGGGCTTGGCTGGTCTTTACAAAATCCTGCGCCTCCGACTGGCTCATTTTACGAAGCCACGAAAGCGATAGATCGACGAGTGCCAGTTTTTTCGAGGAATCGTAAGCCTCCAGATCCACGCTCCACGCGATGACCTGCGCAACCGTCTCCGCGTCCAGACCATTTTCCTCCAGGATCCGTTTCGCCGTTCCGCGCCCATCGCGATCCGCCGCGACCATCAGCCCAAGCAAAAGAGTCTTCGCCTCCTGCTTTGAAAACGCGGTCACTTTTCCCGCCCTCAGATCCTCGCGGATCACCGCGCCCACATGACTATCGAGCCTTACGCTTTCACCCAGCGAATCCACACTACTCCGTGATGCCGTCTGCTCCAGCGTTCCGGAGAAACCCATCGTGCCGCTGAACTCCTCCAAACGCACCGGATCGGCCATGCCTTCCAGCATCTCGCCATTCCACCGTGGATCAATGGCCTTGATCCGTTTATCCAATGGCGGATGCGTCGCCATCAACGAGCTGAAACCGCTGCCCGCGAAAAACATATGCCGCGCCTCCATCGCTTTCGGCGAGCGGATCGTGCCATGCTCCGAATAACCGCCGATTTTTTTCAACGCCCCCGCAATACCCTCGCTGTCCCTCGTAAACTGCACCGCCGAGGCATCTGCCAGATACTCGCGCTGCCGGGAAATCGCCGCCTGCAGCATCCTTGCAAAAAGCACCCCGATCGATCCCACCAGCCATACCAGCAGTCCCGCCACGACGATGGCGAGAACGGCGCCGTTGCCCTTGGAGTCACGCGATCCGCGCATGAAACGCAACGATTCCACCATGATGCGCCCGAGCATGGAAAGCATCACCAACCCGAAGATCCAGCCCATCAGCCGCATGTTGAGCTTCATGTCGCCGTTGAGGATGTGGCTGAACTCGTGCGCCACCACACCTTGCAGCTCGGAGCGGGTCAGCCGCTCCAGCGTTCCGCGCGTGACACCGATCACCGCGTTGGTCGGATCGGTTCCGGCGGCGAAGGCGTTGATGCCCTGCTCCTCGTCCATGATCCACACCCCGGGCACCGGCACCCCGGAGGCAATGGCCATTTCCTCCACCACATTAAGCAAGCGCCGCTCTGGAAGATCCGTAGTGGTCGGCTCCACCACTCTGCCGCCGAGGCTCTGCGCGACCACTTTTCCTCCCGCTGAAAGCTGCGCCAGCTTCACCCAACTCCCCGTCATGACCACCCCGCCGACGATGGCGCTCACCCACGCGAACATCTCCGGATCCCACCATACGAGCGGCGCGGTATCCGTGGTCTGATAGACGCCCTGTGGGTTCGATTGGATGAACGGCGAGAAAACCGTCACCAGCAGATACATCACGAGGATCACCCCGATCACGGAAAGGATGAACCACCACACTAGGGCGCGGCTGGACTTCCTCGCCCGCTCCTGTGCCTCGAAGAAGTTCATCTACGGGAAACGTGGTAGGTCAGAACTGCACCTTCGGAGCCTCGCGCTCGACGGGCGACTCGATCTCAAAAAGCGCCGCCTCGGAGAAACCGAAGATACCTGCGAAGATATTGTTCGGGAAAACCTCGCGCTTGTTGTTGTAGGCGAGCACCGAGTCGTTGTAGGCCTGCCGGGAAAAGGCGACCTTGTTCTCAGTCGTCGTCAGTTCCTCGGTGAGCTGCATCATATTCTGGTTTGCCTTGAGGTCGGGATACGCCTCGGACACCGCGAATAGCCTGCCGAGCACGCCTCCCAACCCGGCCTCCGCCGCGCCCAGTTTCTGCAAAGCCGCCGCATCACCGGGATTCGCCGCCGCCGCCTGCCTCGCACTTTCTGCCCCGTTTCGCGCCGCGATCACCGCCTCCAGCGTGCCGCTTTCATGCGCCATGTAGGCCTTCGCAGTTTCCACCAAGTTCGGGATGAGATCGTGCCTGCGCTTCAACTGAACGTCGATCTGCGAGAATGCATTCCTGAACATGTTCCGCAGTTTTACGAGACCGTTGTAAACGCCCATCGCGTAAATCCCGATCAGGGCGAAAAGCCCGATCACGATCACTACTACCACAATTCCTGTTCCGAACATACCCGGAGAGTGAACAACAGAACGCCCCCTTGCAAGCCGCGTTTGAGACATCCGGAAACTTGACAAAGATCCTTTGTGCTCCTATTTTGGCGCACATGAGAACTGCGACCGTCCGTGACCTCAGGAACCGCTACAGCAGTCTGCTTGACTGGATCGGTGCTGGCGAGGAGATCATCATCACACGAAGGGGAAAGACCATCGCGCGGCTTGTCCCCGAACAAGCCCAGACCACCGAGCGCGTGGACTGGTCGCAAAGCCCTGCCGTAAAGCGCAAGCGGACAGCAGCTAACGCCCTGACAGCGGAGCAGGCATCCACGATCATCCGTGAAGCGTCCGGAAAATGGTAATCTGCGCCGACACGAGTTTCCTATTCTCGCTGTATGGGAACGACGCCCACACGCAACGCGCCTTGGCTTGGGTGAAATCACGGCGCACTCCCATCACCGTAACCGTGCTCGGCGAATACGAACTGGCCAATGCGCTACGCTTCGCGGAGTTCCGCAAGTTCATCGCACAAGGCGAGGCCGCCTTGTGGTGGGCGCAGTTCGAGGCGGATCGCTCCGCCGGGAGACTCATCCTGTCCGTCTGCAACATTGCCGATGTGATCGGAGAAGCCAATCGACTATCGGCTACCCACACCTTGACGGGCGGTCATCGTGGTTTTGACATCCTCCACGTGGCCTCCGCTCTGCGGCTGGGGGCGAAACGCTTCCTTACCTTCGATGACAACCAGCGGAAATTGTCCGAAGCGGAGGGGATGGCAGTCCCACTGTGACTCACCGCCAAATCCACCAAGCCAAGGCATTGACTCCCATGCGGCGATGCGGACATTCTCCCGCCTCTCCACCCCACCTCTGAAACCTTGACTCACATTGCAATCATCATGGACGGCAACGGCCGTTGGGCGAAGGAACGCGGACTGCCCCGCGCCGAAGGCCATCGTGCCGGGGCGGAATCCGTGCGTGAGGTGATGGACGCCTGCAAGGAACTCGGTGTGAAATACCTCACACTCTACGCCTTTTCCTCGGAAAACTGGAACCGTCCCGAAGCCGAGATCGAGGCGCTGATGGCCTTGCTCGACCGCTTCCTCGATGAAAAGGCGGAGGAACTCGACAAACAGAACGTCCGCCTCCAAGCCATCGGCCAGATCGATCGTCTGCCCGCCTCCACCCGCGAGCGCCTCGCCCGCATCCAGGAGCATACCAAGGGCAACGACTCCATGACCCTCGTGCTTGCCCTTTCCTACGGAGCTCGCGAGGAAATCACCGCCGCCGCCCGCGCGATCGCTGAGGCCGCCATCGCGGGAACGATTTCACCGGAGGAAATCACCACAGATCTTTTCGCGCGACACCTCTACACCGCCGGCATCCCCGACCCGGACCTCCTGATCCGCACCTCCGGCGAGATGCGCATCTCCAATTTCCTACTCTGGCAGATCTCCTATTCGGAAATCGTTATCGTGAAAAAAATGTGGCCCGACTTCCGCCAGGGCGACCTTTTCGCCGCCGTCGAGGAATACAAAAGACGCCACCGCCGATTCGGGGCTCTGTGAGAAATTCCTCCTATCCGTGCCGCCCGCACGGCGAAAAACACCACCGCACCCGGCAAGAATGGAAATCGCGTAGATCATCGCGATAGAGTCCGCCGCAGATATCACACGGGTGGTTTTCGGAAGAATCGCCGCCGTTCTCTTTGGGATACGTTTCACAGCGTTTTTCAACCCGTGAGACGCGGATCGAAAAACTCAGTAACCGATCTTCACCGGGGTGCCAATTTCCACCATTTCGAAAAGCGTCGGCACGAAATCCTTCGGCATGCGTATGCAGCCGTGCGAGGCCGGTTCGCCGGGCCTTGGAATGTTCCCGACGTGCATCCCGATCCCGTAATGGGTCAGGCGCATCCAGTAAGGCATCGGCGCAGGCATGTAGCGCTCACCAGGCTGCAAGCGGTCGCCGGGCGATGCGTCGTCATCGGTCACCTCGCCGAACTCGTTCTCAATCCAGCCGTATTTGTTGGAGTGCTTGTCGACGATCTTTTCCGTGATCCGGTAGCTACCCGGCCTTGTGGAGCGGCCTTCCAGCCCCGTGGCCACGTAACACCAGCCGATCTCTCGGTCACCGCGCCTGATCGTCGCGATCTGGTCGCTGAGATCGATGGATAATGAAACCGCGCCCTGCCCGGCATCGTCATACCACTGGAACATGATGCGCTCCGCCTTGATCGGCTCCTCGGGCGGGAAGGCACAGGAAGAGACGGCAAGGGCGCACAGCGCAGGCAGGAGTAGGTGGGTAAATCTTTCGATCACGGCGGATTGTTTCCGACTGTCTGCCTTTCCTGTAAAGTAGATTTCACTTCCAAACCGCCTAACATCAGCTTGTCGTATGAGAAAAAACTCTCCATTCCTACCCCGTACTGAAACATTTCCCCCACCCACCTCGTTCCTACTTATATGCTTCTCAGAAGATATCCCTTCCTGCTTTCCCTCGCTTTGCTTGCCCCGCCACTCCACGCACAGGATGGAGAGCAACTCTACGGTCTCTATTGCGCGGCCTGCCACGCACCTGACGGCAAAGGAGCCACCGGCGGCGCGTTCCCACCGCTGGCCGGCAGCGAGTGGGTGCACGGCAACCCGAAACGCTCGGTCGCGATCATCCTGAAAGGTATCCACGGCCCCATCGAGGTCGGCGGCAAATCCTACAACCTGGAAATGCCCCCGCAGGGCGATGCCCTAGGCGATGACCAGATCGTGGCGATCCTAAACTTTGTCCACAAGGCCTGGGGCAACAAAGGGCAGGAGGTGAAGCGCGACCTCGTCCAAGTCGCGCGCGATGAGTTCGCATCCCGCACCAAACCATGGACCGCTCCCGAGCTGATGGAACTTTTCCCCCTAGAAAAGCAGCCCACCGCCCTCGCGAACCTCACCTCGCGAGTCTACAAGGGGCAATGGGTGCAGACGCCGGACTTCAGCAAGATCGAGGCTGAAAACGTCGAGGAGGAACACCACGGCATCATCGATCTTTCGATCGCGGCGCTGAAGCAGGACTTCGGCATCGTCTGGGAAGGCGATTTTATGGCTCCTGCGGATGGGGAATACGAGTTCCAGCTCGATGCGGACGATGGCGCCCGGTTGCTCCTCAACGGACATCCCGTCGCCGAGGTGAAAGGGCTCGGGTCGATGGCTAACAAGCAGCGCATCTCGGAGGGCAAGGTCACGCTGAAAGCCGGGGCGAACCCGATACGCATCGAGTATTTCCAGGGAAAGGGTATACAGGACATTTCCCTCGGATGGAAGATCGCCAGCGCGCAGCAGTGGCAGTGGCTCACCCCACAGGCACCTTTGAAATCGCCGAGCGTGCCCACCATTCCTCTGCTGCCAAAGGACGGCAGGACGGTGATATACCGCAATTTCATCGAAGGCAGCTCGCCGCGGGCGATCGGCTTTGGTTTTCCTAGCGGTGTCAGTATGGCGTATTCCGCCGACAACCTCGCACCTGAACTGCTTTGGGCGGACGGATTCATCGATGCCGGGCGTCATTGGACGAACCGGGGCCAAGGCTTCCAGCCGCCGATGGCCGCAAATGTCATCACCCTGAGCAACCAGCGCTTCCTCCCGCCGTCCGCCCGCTTCAAGGGCTACACGCTCGATCCCAAGGGCAACCCGACTTTCAACGTGAAAATGGAAAACCAGCTTCTTAGCGATTTCTGGACGCCAGGCGAAAACGGCACGCTCATCCGCACCCTCAGCCTCACCGGCGGCTCGTCTGTTTTGGAAATCCCGCTCGGCGACAATCCGCAAGTCACTCCCGCCAAGTCGGTCAGCCTTGCCCCCGGAAAACCCGTCACCGTCACCTACAAGCTCCGCTGAGATTGTTGATTGGAGATGGCCCATTGATCATTGGTGCGAATCCCCATCTTCCGAATACTCAATCACCAATATCCAATATCCAATTTTCCCATGCGCCCTTTCCTTTTCCTCGCCACCCTTTGCACCGCCACCCTGGCACAGCAGAAGCAATCCGACTTCTACACCATCGATTCCATCCCCCTGCCTCCGGGCGAGGTCATGGAAATCGGCTCCATCGCCCTCATGCCGGGTGACAAGGTCGCCGTCACCACCCGCCGCGGCGATCTCTGGATCTGCGAGGGTGCTTACGGCGCGGATCTCTCGCAGGTGAAATGGACGCGCTTCGCCCACGGCCTCCACGAACCGCTCGGCATGTATTGGAAAGACGGCTCGCTCTACCTCACCCAGCGCCCGGAGTTTTCCCGCATCCAGGATTCCGACGGCGATGGCTCCGCCGATGTTTTCGAAACGATCAACTCCGATTGGGGCATCAATGGCGACTACCACGAATACGCCTTCGGCACCTCACCGGACAAGAACGGCGACGTCTGGATCGCCCTCTGCCTCACCGGCTCATTGAGCGCGGACTCCGACTGGCGCGGCTGGACCGTCCGCATCACCCCGGACGGGAAAATGATCCCCACCTGCTCCGGCATCCGCTCCCCGGGCGGCATCGGTTTCAACGCCGAGGGCGACGTCTTCTACACCGACAACCAGGGCCTCTGGAACGGCTCCTCCTCCCTGAAATGGCTCAAGCCTGGGTCCTTCCAAGGCAACCCCACCGGCAACAAATACCATAAGCTCGCCAACCTCCCCGCTCCTCCTGAGCCGCAGGACGGCTCCCGCGTCCTCGCCGAGCACCTGAAATTTCCCGACTACATCCCCCCCGCCGTCGTCCTGCCCCACGGCAAGGTCGGCCAATCCCCCACCGCCATCGTCCCCGACCTCGGCGGCGGAAAATTCGGCCCCTGGGCCGGGCAACTTTACATCGGCGAGCAAACCCACTCCCAGGTGCAGCGGGTCTGCCTTGAAAAAGTGAACGGCATCTACCAAGGCGCAGTGTTCCATTTCCTCGAAGGCTTCCAGTGCGGCATCATCCCCGCCAAACTCGATGAGCGCGGCTTCCTCTTCGTCGGCGGCTCCAACCGCGGCTGGGCCTCCCGCGGCAACCAGCCTTTCAATTTCGACCGCGTGAAATGGAACGGTAAAACCCCTTTCGAGATCCACACGATGAGCGCGCAGCCCGACGGCTTCACCCTCACTTTCACCGAGCCGGTTGACCCAGCCTCCGCCGCCAATCCCGCCTCCTACTCGATGGAGGCATGGACTTACATCCTACAATCCGGCTACGGCTCGCCCGAAGTGGACAAGGCCACCCCCGTCGTAAAATCCGCCACCGTCGCCGCCGATGGCAAATCCGTGCGCCTCGTCATCGATGGCCTTGTCCGCGGCCACGTCCACCACCTCAAGGCTCCCGGCGTGAAATCCACCTCCGGCCTCACCCTCTGGCACCCCGAGGCATTCTACACTCTCAACGAAATCCCCCGGTGATCAGTGGCTGGCGATTCCAGCCTCCCAAAACACCCTTACCTGACCGGGCTTCCGGGAGATGACCTAGCGGGATACGCCGGAAGCGGCGGTTGTTGACGCGGATTTCAGTAGCTCCGTCCCCATAGCGTGACTGCGCTGCTTTGTTTTCCGGTCAGGAAACATTTGTCGGAAAGCCCCGCGAACAGGGATTCCGGCAGCCCCGCATCCGGCAGTGGCAGGCAGCGGATGGTGATCTTGTGCTGCTTGGAAAGGGCGTCCTCCTCCTCCGAAGTGCCCGCCCACGGGGTGAGCAGCCAGCCGGGGTTTTCCTTTTCCCAATGGGCATGAAACGCGCCGATCTCCGAGCAAGGCGTGATGTTCGAGTCACGCAGCAAGCGGGCTTTGGAAAGCAGGTTGTCATGGATTTCCTGCAGGATGC
>CAMBTF010000023.1 GCA_945870545.1 Akkermansia muciniphila | reverse complement strand
TCCTTGTTTCTCAGCCAACCCGATTGGAAAGAACGGGTTTCCGCTTGAGCCGCCAGATCGTGGAGACACTGCGTCAAAACCTAGCGCACGGACGGCGATCCGCCGGGGAATGAATGTCGCCCGCGACGGGAATTTTTCCCACAATCCGCGTGAGACACGACCTCTTTGCCACCAACCTCCCGGCGTCCCGCCCCCGCGCCATGGAAACCATCGACACCACCTCCACCCACGCCGCTTACGATTCGAAGATCGAGGGCAACATTATCTTCACCCAGGTGGACGCCGCGATCAACTGGATGCGGAAGAACTCCCTGTGGCCGATGCCGATGGGGCTGGCCTGCTGCGCGATCGAGCTGATGGCGACTGCCTCCTCGCGCTTCGACATCTCCCGCTTCGGCATGGAGGTGATGCGGTTTTCTCCCCGCCAATCCGATGTGATGATCGTAGCCGGCACGGTCACCTACAAGATGGCATTGGCGGTGAAACGCGTCTGGGATCAGATGCCGGAGCCAAAATGGTGCATCGCCATGGGTGCCTGCGCGTCGTCCGGCGGGATGTACCGCTCCTACGCCGTGTTGCAGGGAATCGACCGCCTGATCCCCGTGGATGTTTACATTTCCGGTTGCCCGCCGCGTCCCGAAGCCCTCATCGAGGGGTTGATGAAGCTCCAGGAAAAAATCGAGAAGGAGCACTCGACGGAAGACCAGAAGCGCGTGTTCTTCGAGGAAAACGCGTGAGGCTCAAATCCTAAGCATTAAGCACTAAATTTTAGATAAGATGTCCGCCGCCCTTGCCAATGATCTCCCCGCGCTGCACGAAACGCTTGGTGCAGGCATCCTTTCGGAAACCGAATTCCGCGGTGAGACGACACTTTTGCTTTCGCTCGAAGCGCTGCCGAAAGCTCTCACTCTCTGCAAGGACAAGCTCGGCTACGAGCTGCTGCTCGACATCTCTTCGCTCGACCACTTTGGCGACGATCCGCGTTTCGAGGTGGTTTATGAGCTCGCCTCGCTCGACGACACGCGCCACCTGAGGCTCAAGGCCAAGGTTTCCGAGGACGAGTCCGTGCCCACCGCCATTCATCTGTGGAAAGGAGCGGACTGGCATGAGCGCGAGGTCTGGGACATGATGGGCATCCCGTTTTCCGGCCACCCGAACCTCAAGCGCATTCTAATGTGGGAGGGCTACCCGTTCTTCCCGCTGCGCAAAGATTTTCCGCTCGCCGGGCGTCCCACCGACATGCCGGACGTGGCCTTCACCGGCGTCGCACCGCTGGAAGGCGGCCCGTTCGTGACCGCGCCCGGCGGCGAAACCGTCGCCAAGCGCGAGCCGAGGGCGAGGCACCAGGAGTAGGGAAACTTTAAACTTTAAATTTTAAGCTCTAAGGAAGAGGGCTTCGCACTTGTCCACTTACTTCGTAGGAGAAATAGCAGTATTCGGTTTCGGATGGAGGTAAATCACTGGCAATAAGTGCCTTGCTGGTTCTAGGCAGGAGGAATTCACTGATGATATGCATGAATCCGCGTCCGGATGGGAACGCTTCCCCCGTGAAAGCTGTGTATCCGGGTGCCCGAAAAGGGGATCTTTTCCGGAGGATGCTTAAGCTGGCCGGAGGCGCGGCTTTCCCTATGAGGCGAAGAGTTTCGCGATGGGGGTACCGCCGTCGGTGATGGGGACGGGTCGGGAGGCGTCCGTGAGATCGGCGTGGGGGTTGATGCCGAGCGCGGCGTGGATGGTGGCATGGAAGTCCGGGATGGAGACAGGATCGGAGACGACTTGCTCCGCATATTTGTCGGTGACGCCGTAGCCGCCCTGGTGGTTGAGACCGCCGCCGGCGAGAACCATGGTGAAGGCGTCGCAATGGTGGTCGCGGCCACCGGCACCATCGAATCCGGCGGGGCGTCCGAACTCGGTGGCGAGGACAATCAGGGTTTTATCGAGGAGTTTCTTTTCCTCCAGATCCATGATGAGGGTGGAGAAGGCGGTATCGAGATCCTGGATGAGAAGGTGCTGTTTTTTCTGGCCGTACTGGTGGGTGTCCCAGCCGGTGCCGTTGACAAAGCCGAGGTTGTGGGAAACCTCGATGAAGCGGACTCCGTCCTGGATGAGGCGGCGGGCGAGCAGGCAGCGCTGGCCGAACTCGGAGCCGTAGGCCTCGCGGAGGGCGGCGGGTTCGCGGTTGAGCTCAAAGTTTTTCATGAAGCCAGGGCCGGCGAGGCGGAGAGCCTCGTCCTGGGCGACGCGGTAGTCGGCGAGGATGGAGCCTTCTCCGGCGATGGCTTTCTGAGGGGCGAGAAGGGCTTTACGGGCTTCCATGCGTTTCTGGTCGATGTATTCGGGGCGGGTGAATCCGTTGGGGCCGGCCTTGGTATCGCTGAGGTAGATATTGCCGTATTTCGAGCCGAGGAATCCGGGGCCGCGGGAGACGTTGGGGATACCGATGAGCATGTAGGGGGGGACTTCCGGGTTGGCGGCGCCGCGCTGGTGGGCGACGATGGAGCCGACGGAAGGGTAGACGGTGGCACCGCTGATCTGGCGTCCGGTGTGGACGAAGTTCGAGGCGATGGCGTGCTCGTTGATGATGTTGTGGTGGACGGTGCGGACGGCGGTGACGCGATCCATGAGGGGGGCGGTCTTGGAAAGGTGCTCGCAGACTTCGATGCCGGAGACGGCGGTCTTGATGGACTTGTAAGCGGAGCCTTTGACGTAGGGTTTTTCCATGGAGCCGAGGAGCTTCGGATCGAAGGTATCCATCTGAGCCATGCCTCCGCCGAGCCAGATGAGGATGCAGTGTTCGGCTTTGCCTTTCGGGACATTGACGGCGGTGTTGGCTTTCAACAGGCCGGGGGTGAGGGCTGCGAGGGAGGAGGTGGTGATAAAATTTCTACGGTTCATTTTTTTCAATGGTTAGTGATCAGTGAGCAGCGGAAGATATGCAGACTTTTAGAATTCAGGATTTCTTGTTTGGGTTTTTATTGAAGGTAGATCCATTCGGGGGAATTGATTATGGCCCAGAGGACGTCCTCGAAGCGGTTGCGCCAGTCCTGTTGGAGTTTGTTGGTGGGCGGATCACCGGCGCGGGCGTCGAACGTTTGTTGCTGGCGGACGATGTCGGCCTCGGGATCGAGGTGGTTAGACCATGTGACGTATTTTTCAGGGCCGCGCGGTTTCCCGGATTTCGCGGGAGCCGGGTTCTCGACGATGCGGGTGTCGTATCCGTCGAGGATGAAGGGGAGGTAGGATTTTTTCTCCGCTTCCGTGGGCTTGCGGGTGAGCAGTTTCAGGAAAAGCTCGTCGAGGAGTTTCTCCGCAGGCTGCTCGGTGAGGGATAGAGCGGTGAGCGGGTGGTCATCGCTGAGGCGGGTGAGCCAGATGCCAACCGTACCATTGGCGATGATGGCGGGCTGGAGGGCGCTGGGATCGGTCTCGCGGATACTGGTCGCATCCTGGCGGGCACCGCGCCATCCAAAGGCTTCGAGAACATCTACCACCGCCTGGATTCGTGGGAGGGAAAGGGAAGGGCGGTCGCGCTCGTTGGAAGTGGATGAGAGCATCCATGAGCGGTTCGGTTTCCCTAGTGTGATGGATACATCGGATCTGCGTTTTCCATCGATGTCGAGGGAGACCTCCTCGGTGTTGAATCCCTTGCCGGTGGCGTGGAAAAGGGAATCGACGATCTGCTCGGCGCTGAGCCTGCGTGGAGCCGGCGCGTTGAAGAGCGGGCTGGTGCGCAACAGGGTGGGATCGGAAGCGCGCTGGTAGGTATGGGATGTGAAGATCAGGCGGGCGATGGCCTTCATGTCATAGCCGGAGCGGACGAACTCGCGGCCCAGCCATTTCATCAGTTCGGGATGGGTGGGTTCGGATTTCTGCCAGTCCTCCACCGTGTCCACGATACCGCGCGACATGATCTGTTTCCAGACGCGGTTGGCGCCGACCAGTGCGAAGCGCTCGTTCTGCGGGGCGGTGATGAGGGCGGCTAGGAGATCGCGGGTGTCGGAAGGGTTTTCGGCGAGTTGCTTGCCGGTTTCCGTGGAGATCATTTTCTCGAAAGGCCACGCGGGTTTGACGGTGGTGCCGGGTTTCAGCGTGACTTCGATGAGTGATTTGCGGCCACCTTGGTGGAGCTTGTCCATGGGCACCGAGGAGGTGGTGGGAACCTTGATCGGTGAGGTCTGGAGCATTGCGGCGATTTCAAAAAGATCCTGCTGCAAGTAGGTGTGCGCGGGAGCGTCGTGGCAGCGGGCGCATTTCATTTCCACACCCATGAAGGCGGAGGAAACAATGGTGCCTTTGGCCGCCATCGGGGCGTCGTTCCCGGTGGCCACTCCGAATCCGGCGGGGCCACCGAAGCGGTTGGAGCCGTCCATCCGGATGAGCTCCGTGACGATGAGATCCATCGGCTTGTTATCGAGCAGGGACTCGTGGATCCACCAGCGGAACGGGCCGGTGTTATTGAGGGTGGGGTTGATGATGTTCGGGTTTTCCGCGAGCACGTCCTGCCAGTAGCCCATCCACTTGTCTGCCCAGCGTGGGTCTTCGAGGAGTTTGTCGATTATTTTGGTGCGCTTGTCCTTCGATGTGTCTGCGGTGAAATCCTCGATGTCGTTGAGGGTCGGGGGGACGCCGACAGTATCGAGGAAGATGCGGCGGAGGAAGGTGAGGTCATCGGATAGCGCGGTGATCTCCATGGACTGCACGTCCATATCCGGCCAGTGCGCGCCTTCGTTGATCCACTTTTCGAGAAGCTCGACTTCGTTCTTGGTGAGTTTGTCACCCTTCGGAGGCATCACGTAGTCCTCGTCCTCGTCCGTGACGCGGAGGAAGATAGCGGAATCGTGTGCATCGCCGGGGACGATGCCGGGGCCGTCCTCCTTGCCGCCTTCGAAAGCGTATATGCGGGAGTCGAGCTTAAGCCCGCCCTTGGTCTTGCCGCCCTGGTGGCAGGAGAAACATTTGTTTTCGAAAATCGGGAGGATCTCGCGGTAGAAGTTCACCTTCTTCGGGTCGATCTCCTGGTATTGTTTCTCCACCTCCTTGATCTTCGCGTTGATGAAATGGTCGATGGCGTTGAGAGCTGCCATGCCCGGGATCGCATCCGGGACGGGGACGTCCTCCGTGGAGGCGAGGTATGCGGAAGCCGCTTCGCGACGCTTCGTCCAGTAGGCGGCGTGCTTTTCGCGGGCAGCGGCGCGGAGTTTTGCGTTTTGCCCGGCCAACCATGCTTTCTCTTTCGCGTGGTAGGCTTGCCAGGATTCGTCGTTGTAGGGGATGACGGTTTTTCCGGGGCTGACGAGCTGCCATTCCTCTGTTCCTTCGAGGGAAACGGCGAGAACAAGCTCGCCGAGCTCCGGGCGCATGCCGTTGGTGCCGATCATTTTCTCGAACACGAAGAGGTGTTCCTTGCCGTCGGAATTATACTCGATCCATGCCTCGTGATCGCCGGGCTGGATAAAACGGAAATCGGGATCGCCGAGATCGAGGAAGTCGTTCTGGGAGGAGATGCGGCCGTGTCCTTGGAGGTCGCTGCTCGGGAATTCGGTGATCATCATCTGCTCGCCATCGATGGAAAGGCGGGTGGCGCCGCGACCGCGCATGAGCAGGCGGTGCTTGCCTTTCGGGAGGGTAATTTTCGCGGCGGTGCGGAGGAACAAGGGGAGCGGGCGGTCGCCGCGGACTCCAGTGGAGACGTATTTGTGGGGGAGTTCGTGGAAGCCGAACGCATCTCTCACATAGGTCTCCGTCGCCTGCGGCTCCATCTTCGGCCAGGCGGCATCTGTGGGCACGCCCTTTTCACAGATCTGGACGATTACTTTTCCGGCGGGGATCTCATCGGGATTGATGGACGGCGGTGGCGGGACGAAAACGTAGCGGCTGGCGATGACGGCATCAGGGAGCGGCCCGCGGTAGATCGCCACCTCATCAAGCGCGCCGTTGAAAGAATTTTCAGCACCTCCGCGATTGCCGGAGCCGATAACGATGTTGTCCGCATCGGTGACGGGAGGGAGCTTGGTCGGCCCGGCCATGTCCCATATGCCTTGGGTGACCTTCTCGCCATTGACGTAGGCGGCGATGGATTCCGGTTTCCCGAACGTGTAGGTGAGGGCGACGTGGTGCCAGCCGCCGGTCGCGATGCCTTTGGAGGCGGTCCAGCGGTGGTATTCTTCGGCCTTGGTTTCGGGATCTCGGCTGCGGAAAAGGAAGCTCGGGCTGGCCTTGCCATCGAGGCGAAGCGCCCAGTTCTGGTTTTCGCTGGTGAACTCCGGATTCCGGTTGCGACCCTTACCGATGATGTAGAGGTAGCCGTTGTTTTTCACTTCGGAAGGATAAATCCATGCCTCCAGCGTGATGGTATCGCCGTTGGTGAAGCGGAAGTTTTCCTCCGGGAAATCGGATTCCTTCACGACGAGGGACTGGCTGTTGCCGTTGAGATTGAGAGCCTTGTTGTCCTTGGTGAAGTTTGGGTGTACGGGCGGCTGCGGGCCGTTGGGTTCGGTCTTCGCCCCTTTCTCTGGGATACCGGGCTCCTTGCCCTCGAAGGTCCATTTCGCGATCGGCTTCACGCCGGGGACGGTCGTGGTGTCGTTTTGTGCTGAATCCGTCAGGGCGAAAAGGGCAGCGGAAGACAGTGCAAGTATGGAAAGAGTGCGCTTCATGGGTTTGACCAGATAGACCTACGGAATTTCGGGGACTAGGTCAAAGAAGTGATCGGGGGGGCGGAAACCTCCCCGTTTGGGGGATGCGAAGCTGGAGGGCTACCGCGTCCGGATATCGATCAGGCCGCGGCGCAAGGCTTCCGTCACCGCCTGGGTACGGTCGCGGACATCGAGCTTCGCGAGCAGGTTGCTGACGTGGTGTTTCACCGTTTCCTCGGAAACGCCGAGGGCTGGGGCGATCTCCTTGTTGCTGAGGCCGCTGGCGATGAGCGTCAGGATTTCGCGTTCGCGGGGGGATGGCTCCGGGCGGCCGATGCGGTCCGCGAGTCGGGCGGCAATCACCGGCGGAAGGTAGCGCTGGGCGGAGGCGACGGTGCGAACGGCTTCCAGAAGATCCTCGCGCGGCGCGGCTTTCTGCAAGTAGCCCAGCGCCCCGGCGATGATCGCGCGGTGGATGTCCTCGTCGCGGGCGAAGGAAGAGAAGACGAGGATGCGGGCTTTCGGATCGGCCTTGCGGATGACTTCCGTGGCAATGATCCCGCTGGTCTCGCCGAGTTGGAGATCCATGAGCACGAGGTCGGGCCTGTGTTTTTCGTAGGCGGCCACCGCCTCCACCGCGTCGGATGCCTCGGCGATGATTTCTAGATCCTGCTCAAGGGAAAGGGATGCTGCCAAGCCGGAGCGAACCACGAAATGGTCGTCGCAGAGGAGGATGCGGGTGGTGGGTTTGCTCATGGGTTTGGTTTAGGGAAATGTGACGGCGATGGTGGTGCCGCCGGAGGGGGAGGTGGCGATGTCCAGCTTCGCGTTGATCTTCTTGGCACGTTCCCTCATTCCCTGGAGGCCGAAGTGGCCGGAAGGGATGCTTGCGGGGTCGAAGCCAATTCCATCGTCGGTGATACGCAAGGACTTGTCCCGGAATGTCACGTGGATGGCGGTTGCGCGCGAATACTTCGCGGCGTTGTGGATCGCCTCCCTAATGATGCGGAGGAGGTGGTGCTGGTGCAGGGCGGGGAGGGCGGAGGGAGCGGCCTCCACGTGGATGGGGATGGGGGACGTGGTGCGGAGATGATCGACGAGTTTTTCCAGGGAGACATCGAAGGAAGCCAGGGCGCGGCTTTCATCGCGCAGATCCCAGACGAAGTCCCGGGTCTCCGTCTGGAGGCGGAAAAGGAGTTTCCGCAGCTGGCTGAGAAGTGTACTGGCGGTCTCGTCCGGTACGCGGGGCAGGGCGGCATCGAGCCGGAGGGAAAGTCCTGCAAGCTCCTGCTCAAGGGTGTCGTGGAATTCGCGGGCGATGCGCTGGCGCTCCTCAATTACGGCCTCCTGCTGGGTCTGCGCCTCGATGAGCCTCACCTGTTTGGCAACCTGGAGACGCAGCATCGCGGCCCACACGAGGGCGAGCAGGGCGGCGGCGAAAATGACGCCGAGCAGGATGGCGAGCCTGCGCGGGGTCCACCACGGCGGCGCGGAGACAATCTCCACATCATCCGCGTAACGGAGCAGCAGGGAGAAGGATGATGGCCTCGCGCTGTAACCACCCGTTTCCGTGGCCATCACCTGCCAGATTCCCGTGAGCCGTACCTTGCTGCCAGGTTCCACCCCCGCCAACACATTCGCTGGATCCTCCACCTGGACCTGGATTTCGTTTTCTTCCAGCGTAAGCACGTGGGCGTTGGCACCGGTGAGGATTCCCTCGGCCGTTACCAGATCTGCGTCCAGCGCCGCGCTGGTGATGATACTCCCGTCCACCACGGTGATGTGGGGGGAGGTCAGTATGTCGTCCCCGGGTCGCACCTCTGCCCAGTCGAGGAAAGGGGAAAAAGGCCCCCTCTCGGGGAAGCCCGTAGCCACCACTTCCATACCCGGCACCACTTTCACGGGAGCATTGGGAATGATTTTCATCGTCCCCGTTTCGTCCCGGATGAAAATCGAGCCGTTCAAGACCGGCGATAAAGCGGTCCCTCGGACCGCGACCCTGTGCGAAGGTGTGTCCCAGCCTTTGAGCAGCGCCGCGACCGTCGTTTCGGGAGGCGTCCCGGGTGCGTCTTCCAGCACCTCCACCGCCTCCGGCAGAACAGCCATCAGATAGGGATCGACCAGCTGCCTCCGGTCATCGATGCCACCCGCCGCCAGCCCTGTCACCGAAAGCTCCGCGTCCACCATGTAATCCAGATCGCCCGACGCCTGATCGATCCTTACGGAAACGATCCCACCCGGCACCGAAAGCCGGAGCACGGCGGAGGTCTCGCCCTCCCTTTTCACGCTCCTACCTATCCCCTCCACGGAGACGAGCTGGTAGTGGTACCTGCCGGAGGAAAGCTCCTGCAAGGTCGCCGAGTGCGGCGCGGGCGGCGGGGTTCTGCCCACCACCTCGATTTCCACGGGGGTGATTCCGCCGATGAACAGCCCCGGGATGCGCGTGCCTTTCACGGAGAGCACCTGGCCCGGGTAGTAGGCGCGGAAGTTTTTCACGCGGGAGAGGAAAGTCGCCCCCGTCCCGTCCGCGACGAAGATGGTCCCCGAGGGATCGATGTGCGTGACCGTCGCCTCAAGGGAAACGCGCGGCTGGTTCTTAGGATCGTTGTCGGGGTGGTGGGCGATGGCGTCGGCGCTGGTGAGCACATCCTGAGCGGCGAGCGGCAGGACCAGGGAAAAGAACATAGAGGCGAGGCGCGTCACTTGGGTGAGTATGGAGCATACCGCGTGCGGAGTCGAACCAGACTGCAAGGAATTTGCTTTCTGCGGGAGAAAGGGGGGGCGTCGTGGCGGGAGGCTTCCTCGACGATGGTGGAGGAGGCAAAAACTTCTGGAGGTTGAGTCACAGGTGAAGCTTTGCAGCGGCGTTGCGGCGGCGGAGGTGTTTCACCCATGACATGCCGCTGACCAAGGAGGGCGGTGGCGCCGCGCAGGCTGCCAAGCCAGCGGGAGTGGTTGCGAAGGGCGTCACAGACACCGTTGAGGCTGGTGGCGTGGGTGAGTTGGGCGAAGAGCAGGCTGACGAGATGGCTCCACGCGGAAAAGGTGCGCGCCTGTTTGTCGATGGCGTGCTTCTTGGCGAGGCTGGCATCGAGATGGGAAGGGATCAGCTTGCAAAGCTGGGTGAGGATGGGCAACTTCGCTCTAGTTGGTTTGAGATTAGTCATCCGGGCGATCGTAAGTGGGATCGCCCGCCAGCCACCCTGAAAAATCCCAGGCTATAGGATGGCTGGGTTTAAAATTCAAAGTTTAGGATTTTTCAAATGGTTCCTCCCGCCTCAACAGAAACGATTGTGGAAATGGGAGGCGCGGGCGGGCGGTTTGCTCGTGGGTTCCGGCATTTGCGTGATGCGAAGGCGACGTGGCAGATCCTGCGGATTCTCATTCTCATCCAGGCGGTTCCCGTCATCTGGGATTTCGTATTACCCCCGGGACACAGCGCACCGGACAAGCTCACGCAGGCTCAAATCCTGCTCGGGCTGGCGAAACCGAATTTCCTATCCGGCGATTTCTGGCAGCCGCTCAGCTACGCCTTTATACACGCCGATTGGGCGCATCTGCTTCTCAATGGCGCGGCCATCCTGCTGCTGGGATCGAAAGTCGAGCACATCTCGGGGAAAAGGACGATACGCTTTGTGGCCATCACCGCTGCGCTGGCGGGTGGGTTGTTTTTCCTCCTGCTCTCGCCAAGCCTTGGCTCCGGTTCGCAGAGGCTGGTCGGCTCTTCGGCCGTTTGCTTCGCGTTCCTTGCGCTGCTCACCACGCTTTCGCCGGAGTCGCGATACTTTCCCTTTTTCGTGAGCGGGAGATCGCTGGGCATGGGCGTGATCCTTGCGAACCTGATTCTCGCGCTCCTGAACCCGGATCTACCCACCGGGCCGTTGGCGCGGCTCGGCTCACAGCTTTCCGATCTCTTCCCCGGTCTTTTCCGCATCAGCCATGCCTGCCACCTCGGTGGCTCGTTGGCGGGTTATCTTGCGGGACGGTTCATGCTGCGCCCGCGCGTGACGATCGAAGCCCTGCGCCGGGAGAGGGGGAAACGGGAAGGCAACGGCTAGGCTCCGTGCCGAAACAAAAACGGGATACCCCGCGAAGGGCATCCCGTTTCCGAAAAATACCGGACTACGACCTAATACTCGTAGTTTAGGTAGAAGTTGAACTGGCCGCCCTTGTCCGCGTCATCGTCAGGAGAGCTCACGGGGATGGCATAATCGAGAGCAAGTGGGACCGGGCTGATCGGCAGCTTGAGGCGGATACCGAGGCCGATGTCGCTGTAGACATCGTCCGGGCCGATGTCCCAGGAGTCAGAGTTTACGAAGCCCGTGTCATAAAACACGGCGGCGCGCACCGTTTCGATGATGGGAACGGTGTATTCCACGCTCAGGAAGGCGAGCGACTGACCGCCCAGAACCTCGCCGGAGGCAGCGTCGCGATCTCCGCCGATATCCCGAAACTCGAATCCGCGGAGAGTGCGCCCGCCACCAAGGAACATGCGCTCGAAGATCGGCACGTCGCCGTCAATCGCATCTACGAAGGCGATTTCACCGTTGAGTGAGAGAATGGAGTCCCACTTGAGGTTCCAGTATTTCGCACCTTGCGCGGAGAGCGTGAGGGTGTCCACGTCACCGCCGAAAATTGCGCCCGCCATGGCAAGGGAGACATCCAGCCGCTCACCTGTACGAGTCATGATCGTGCTGTCGCGGTTGTCATAAAGGTAGTTCATTGTAACAGCGCTACGGATAAAATCGCCGTCTTCCTTCTCAAAAAGAGAAGGTGGAGTGGGCGGGGTGTTTTTATCCACATCGATACCGATTTCTTCCAGGCGGTATTCCAGTTTCAGGGAAGATTTCTCCGTGAGCGGCTTACGGATGTAGATTGATCCACCCACGTTGGATTGCTCATAGACATCGCTGAAATAGCTGGACTGGCGGTAAAAAAG
>CAMBTF010000022.1 GCA_945870545.1 Akkermansia muciniphila | reverse complement strand
ATCACCCCCGCCGAACTCAAAGCCCGCCTCGACTCCGGGAACCTCAACGCCCTCCTCATCGATGTCCGCGAAAAGGAGGAATGGGAGATCGACCACATCCCGCAAGCCAAGCTGATCCCGCTCCAGACCATCCCCGCCCATGCGGACGCATTGCCGAAGGATTCCGAGATCATCATTCACTGCAAGGCCGGCATGCGCTCCGCCCGCGCCTGCGAATACCTCATGTCACTCGGTTTCGAGAACGTAACCAACGCCACCGGCGGCATGGATGCGTTCCGGAAGCTTTGAGCGCCCCGAGTTCATGGAAAAAACGCCCGCAGCGCCTCGACCACGCCATATCCGCGGGCGGCGCGGGTGATCAGCCCGCCCCGGGCGGCGACGGTTTCCCGGATCGCACCCACGGCGTTGGCGGGGCAGGCAGCATAGCCCGAATGGGCGGCGGAAAGCATCTCGATGTCGTTGTGGCTATCACCGGCGGCGAAGGTCTGCGCGGTTCCGAGGCCGTGCAGCCGCGCGACCTCCGTCAAAGTACTACCTTTCTGGTAGTTCCGGTGGCCAAAGCGCAGGTAGATCGAGTTACGTTGCCAACCGAGCTCTGGCACCTCCGCCATCATGGGCGCGATGTGAGCGACGATCCATTCCATCTCCTCCTCGGTGCGCGAGATCAACCCGGCGGGCTCGCCATCCATCTCGATGTATTGCGCGCCGGTGTGCTCCTCGACCTCATGGCGGATTTTTTTCAGCACCTTGCGGCAGTTTTTGAAGAGTTTGTGGATATCCTTCTCGCAACGCTTGTTCCAATCCGTATGCGGCAGGAAGCGTCCGAAGTCGTTCGGGAAATGGATCTCGCGCTCGCGGGCGACCACCCAATCCGGTAGGAAAGGAAACCGGCTTTCGATCAGACCTTCCACGACATGCGGCATCGAGCGGCCAGTATTGATGCCCCACACCGCGCCCCGCGTTTCGCGCAGGCGGCGGATCTCCTCGAAAAACTCGCCCGGCACCGGCGGAGTCCCGGCGGGATCATGCAGTGTCCCGTCGAAATCGAAGGAAAGGATCAGGTTCGGCTGCGGGCAGGTGTCGAGGGTTCTCACGCCGCGAGGCTAGCGCATCTAGGACGATGGGCAAGGATCGTGGCGGCGCGCCATTGCCAAAGTTAGGCAGGGCGGATGAAATCCGCCGCCACGTTCCTGAAACTCGGCCGCACCGGCACCCCGTGTTTCGCGAAGTGCTCCTTCGCCTCCGCGACGGTGTGCATCCCGAAGTGAAAGATCGAGGCAGCGAGCACGGCGTCGGCTTTGCCTTTTTCTAACACTTCCACCATGTGGTCGAGGTTACCCGCGCCGCCGGAGGCGATGACCGGGATGCCGATCGCGGAGGAAATCGCGGCGGTCAGTTCGCAATCATAGCCGGCCTGGGTGCCGTCCGCGTCCATCGAGGTGAGCAAAATTTCACCCGCGCCCCGGCGCCAGACCTCCTTCGCCCACTCGACGGCGTCAAGGCCGACGGGTGTCCGTCCGCCATGCGTATAGACGCCCCATTTTCCGGGAGCCTCGCGTTTTGCATCGATGGCGACGACGATGCACTGGCTGCCGAAAGCCTTCGCGCCCGCATCCACGAGACCCGGGTTGTTGACTGCCGAGGTGTTGATCCCGACCTTATCTGCGCCCGCTTGGAGCATGGTGTGCATGTTTTCCACCGAGCGGATGCCACCGCCGACGGTGAGCGGGATGAAACATTTTTCCGCCGTGCGCCGGACGACATCGACCATTGTCTCGCGGGCGTCGGACGAGGCGGTGATGTCTAGGAAAACGAGTTCGTCCGCTTGTTGCTCGTTGTAAGCGACGGCGCACTCGACGGGATCTCCCGCGTCGATGAGATCCACGAAATTGACGCCTTTGACGACACGACCGTTGGTGACATCAAGGCAGGGGATGATTCGTTTGGCGAGCACGGGCGAAACTTCAAATTTTAAACCCCAAACTTCAATGAAGAAACGGATTCCGGGGTTGTTTCCGGTGGCGGTCGGGGATACATGTTCCGCATGTCAGCTGCTGAAAAACGATTTCCAACCGGTGAGCAATACCTCGCATGGGAGCGGGAGGCCGATTTCAAAAGCGAGTATCTGCGCGGTGAAATTTATGCGATGTCGGGTGCTTCGCTGGAGCATAATACCATTTCAAGTAACCTCAACCGGGTGATCGGCAACCAGATGTTGGATCGCCCTTGCCAGATTTTGGGTTCGGACATGAGGGTTCAGGTTGAGGAAGCGGATGCTTATTTTTACCCGGATCTATCAGGGTTGTGCGGCGGGTTTGATTTCCACGACGAGCGCAAGGACACCTATAAGAACCCTCAGTTTGTGATCGAGATCCTCTCCGCCAGCACGGAATCTTATGACCGCGGGAAAAAGTTCTTTCATTACCAGACCTTGCCTAGTTTGCGGGAGTATGTGTTGGTTTCGCAGGGAGAGGCGGCGGTGGAGATTTACCGGAAGGAGGGGGATCGCTGGATCTATCAGCTACTCACTGGCGCCGGCGCGGAACTCAGGCTGGAGTCGGTGGACTGCACGGTGCCGCTTTCCGAAATTTACCGCAATGTGACTTTTACCGCCGAAATGCCGGCATAGATCACGGCTTGATACAAAAAAACGGCGACCCATTGCGGGACGCATTGCGGGACGCATTGCGGGACGCCGTTTTTTGAGAGGAACGGAACATTTCCGTTCGGTGGCTTAGCCGACCTTGGGCTTGCCGACGCGGCGGACCGCTCCGAAACGCTTTTGGAACTTGTCGATGCGGCCTTCGGTATCGACGAACTGTTTCTGTCCGGTGAAGAACGGGTGGGAATCCGACGTGATGCCGGCGGAGATGATGGAATGCTCGACGCCGTCGATGACTTCCTTCTTCTCAGAGGACTTGGTCGATTTCGTGACGAAGCGTGCGCCCGTGGTCATGTCAACGAAGACGACGGGATTGTATTGGGGATGAAGTTCCTTTTTCATGGGAGTTTGGTAGTTGCCACACGTTCCAACGCGCGGGGCGGGGAAATTGGCGGAAATCGGTGGGGTGTCAAGTTTTTAGGATGTTTACTTGCTAGCGCCGTAACTGCTGCTCGATCCGCTCGATCCTTTCCCGCAGGCCGGGTTGCTTTTCCAACTCCGAGACGACCTTCTTGCAGGCGTGGATCACCGTGCCGTGGTCGCGCCCGCCGAAGGACTCGCCGATCTCGACGAGGGAGTTGTGGGTGAGGCTGCGGCTCAGATACATGGCGATCTGGCGGGGAAAGGCGATGCTGGCCGGGCGGCGGCGCGAGATCATGTCGGCGAGGCGCAAGTCAAAGGTTTCCGCGACGGCGCGCTGGATGCCATCGATGGTCACCTGGCGGCTGGCCTCTTCCTGGATGAAATCCCGCAGCAGGTGCTCGACCTTCTGCACAGACACGCTCTCACCGGCGAGCGAGGCGAAGGTGGCCACGCGGACGAGCGCGCCCTCAAGACGCCGAACATTCGAGCGGATTTTCTCGGCGAGGAATAGCAACACGGATTCGTCGATGGAGACTTTCCACTCCGCCGTTTTTTTCCGGAGGATGGCGATGCGGGTCTCGATCTGCGGCGGCTGCAGCTCGACGGCGAGGCCACACTCGAAGCGGGAGATGAGGCGCGGCTCGATGCTCTTGATCTCGCAGGCGGGGCGGTCGCTGGTGAGGACGACCTGGTTGCGGCCGTCGAGGAGGGTGTTGAAGGTGTGGAAAAACTCCTCCTGCGAGCGCTCCTTGCCGGCGAGGAACTGGACGTCGTCTATGAGCAGCACGTCGGAGCTGCGGTAGCGGCGGCGGAACTTCTCGATCTCGCCTTTGCGGATCGCCTCGATGAACTCGTTGGTGAATTTCTCGCAGGTGAGGTAGATCACGCGGCAGTCAGGGCGGCGGCGCAAAATCTCGCGGCCGATGGCGTGCATGAGGTGGGTTTTCCCGAGGCCGGAACCGCCGTGGATGAAAAGCGGATTATAGCCGACGCTGCGTTTCGTCGCCACCGCCTCGCACGCAGCGTGGGCGAACTGGCTGTTGCCACCGACTACGAAATTTTCGAACGTGTAACCGGGATTGAGTCCAGCCGCGGCGGCGCGCTTGTCGAGCATCTCGCCCGGCATTTCCTTGCGGACTTGCGGAGCGGCGGCGGAAAAATCGTCGATGGATGCTTCGCCCGTCCCGGAGTTTTCGGCGACCAAGATGTTGATCTTGTGCAGCCCCTCGGTAGCCTGGCTGGCTGCGTAGAGAAGCTCGGGCAGGTAGTTCGTCTCGATCCAGACCTGGTGGATTTCGCCGGGAACGATCACTGCTCCCTGGCCATTGGAGGCTCCGCCCCAGGTAGCGGCTCCGAACCATCTTTGGAACGCATCACCACCGATGGACTTGCGCAGGGTCTCCGCGATTTTCCCCCAATCACCCTCATCATGGATCGAGCCGTGCGCTTGGTCTTGCGGCTCTTCTGCGACGGGGACGCTCTCCCCGAATTCCATCGATGGTTGTTTCATGGCTTTTAAAAAAATTCCGTTTCGGCTCCCCCCATGGGCGCACCACACGGAACGGTTCGTGAAGATGGACACTGATTTCACACGCCGGAATTTTTTTTAGAGCGCATCTAACAGTTGTGACTTTTCCGCCGCATTCCACAAGCGTTCCACGGGATGTTTTTTTTAAAACTTGACCGCGATTTTGATTCGCTTTTCCGAAACAGTTCCACCGTCTATCAGGCATTAACCGCATAAGCCTTTGAAAATAAGCGGGTAGGAATGTGCCGTTCCCGTCACTTCGCCGTAGTGCTCAGTTTCCCACTGAAAGGCAGGCATGCCCCGAGGAAAGTCACCGCACCTTTGAACGTATAAACCAAGGGAAAGCGATCCCAGCGCGCGTAAACATTAGACCCGAGTCTCTTAATCGGCCATCCGAGGTTTGCTCTTAAAACAAAGCGCCACGGCCACGGTCGCCAGCGTGCCCGCCATGATGCGCCACGTGAACTTGATGACCGGCATCCATTCGAAATTTTTGTAGAGTTCTTCTCCGGTGAGCATTTTCCAGACATCGTTGGGCAGGTTGCTGAGGAAGGCTACCACGAGGATGCCGACGATCATCGCGATGATGTTCCCGCGCTCGCTGCCGCGGTTTTTCGTGAACAGCGCGACGATGAAAATGCCCAGCAGCGAGCCGTAGGTGTAGCCGAAGCTGCCGAGAATGATGGGGATGATGGTGAGCCCCGGGTTGTGCGCCTTCACGAAAGCGGTGGCGAGGCCAACGAGGATCAGGATGAGCGCGAACGCGACGGTGCTGATCCGGATGATGCGCACCCGGGCATGCCCGTCCTGCGGCGTGCGGAACCAGCGGAAATGGAAATCCCGCGAATAGCTCGTCGCCAGGGAGTTCAGCGCCGTGCCCAGCGAGCCCATGGTGGTGGCAAGCACACCGGCGATGACGAGCCCGCGCAAACCGCCCGGCATGACGTCCACGACGAAGTAGGGGAAGATGGTGGTGGCATCCGGCTTGCCGTTGATCATCGGCAGGTTCGGGTCGCTCACGATGTGGCCGTAGTAAACGGATAGGAGAATGCCGATCATCAGTACCGCGTAGGTCACCGGGATGTCGGCGATGCCGGAAAGGATCGTCGCCACCGCGCTCTGGCGGGTGTTCTTAGCGGTGAGCATGCGCTGGACCATGTCCTGATCCGTGCCGTGCGTGGCGAGCGTAACGAAGAGCGATCCGAGAAACGCCGCCCACAGGTTGTAGGAGCTTTCCAGCACGCTTTTCACCTCACCCCAGAAGCCTCCGTATCTCGCCACGAAATCCGCGGTGGGCGGCACATCGCCGCGCCATTTCCAGAGCAGTAGGTCGTTCGGCCGGTCGAGGTAGGCCTTCGCGCCCTCCCAGCCGCCGGGGATGTGGCCCAGCAGATACCAGACGGAGAAACCGAGCGCGGCGAACAGCACGGCGATCTGCAGCACATCCGTCCAGATCACCGCCTTGATGCCGCCAATGGCGGTGTATGCGGCGGTGAGCAGGGTGATGAGCAGCAGCGCACCGCCGGTGAGCCAGAATTGCTGCCACCTGTCCAGCGGCTCGCCGGGATTCAGGTGGTTCCAGATGACGATGAGCAGCAGTGTGGGCACCCACAGCCGCGCGCCGCTGGCCAGCGAGCGTGTGATGAGGAACACCACGCTGGCGAAACGCCGGGTGCGCGGACCGAAGCGGATTTCAAGGAACTCGTAGATGCTAACCACGTTGTGCTTGTAGAAAGCCGGCACGAACACCGCGCTGACCACTATGCGCGCCAGCAGGTAGCCGATCATCAGCTGGGCGTAGAGGAAATTCCGCTGCTCGAAGCCCTCGCCCGGCGATCCGAAAAAAGTGCCCGCGCTGATCTCCGATGCGAGGATCGAGGCTAGCACCGCCCACCACGGGATCGTGCGCCCGCCGAGCGAGTAATCCGAGACATCCCTGTTCCTGCGGCTGAAATACACGCCGATCGCGATGATGATCCCGAAATACAGCCCGATGATGACGAGATCCATTGCCAGTGCGGTCATGTCGGGAAACTTAAGGAGCGCGCAAAACGATCCAAGCCTTAAGTTTCCCCGCACATTTCGCTTCCCGCCTCATACCAGAATCGGCAAATTCCACGCATGCCGGAAATCCCCAAACTCGTTCGTGACGATCCCTGGCTCGAGCCCCAGACCGAGGCGATCCACCGCCGTACCCGCCGCTTCCAGGAGGCGCTTGCGGAGATCCGCGCGAAGTCCGGTTCCCTCGCCGCCTACGCCCGCGGCCACAAATACAGCGGCATCCATTTCAACGCGGCCGCTAACGAGTGGACCGTCCGCGAATGGGCGCCCGAGGCGCAGGCCGTCGCACTCATCGGCGATTTCAACGGCTGGAACCGCGAGTCCCATGCGCTATCGAAAAAGGACGGCGGCGTGTGGGAGCTGAAACTCCCGTCCAGCACCCTCGCTCATGGACAGAAGGTAAAACTCCAAATCCATGGCGCCGATGGCTCACGCCGCGACAGGCTCCCCGCCACCATCACCCGCGCCGTGCAGGATCCCGTTTCGCATGATTACTCCGGCCAGATCTGGAGCCCGCCGGAACCTTACGTTTGGAAACACATGTTCGACCCCTCGGTGGTCACCGCCCCTTTCATCTACGAGAGCCACACCGGTATGGCGGGCGAGGAACCGTGCGTGCATACCTACCGTGAGTTCGCCGACGAAGTCCTGCCGCGCGTCGCGAAAGCTGGCTACAACACCGTCCAGCTCATGGCCGTGCAGGAGCATCCCTACTACGGCTCCTTCGGTTACCACGTGTCTTCCTTTTTCGCCGCCTGCTCGCGTTTCGGCACGCCGGAGGATCTGAAATACCTCGTGGACACCGCGCACGGCATGGGCATCGCCGTGATACTCGACATCGTTCACTCCCACGCCGTGAAAAATATGGCGGAGGGGCTCAACGACTTCGATGGCTCCGGTCACCAATACTTCCACGCGGGCGGAAAAGGCGACCATCCGCAGTGGGACTCGAAATGCTTCGACTACGCGCGCCCGGAGGTGCGGCAGTTCTTGCTCTCTAATGTCCGCTTCTGGCTGGAGGAATATCGCTTCGACGGCTTCCGCTTCGATGGCATCACCTCGATGCTCTACCACTCCCACGGCAACCGCGCCTTCGGCTCCTACGACGATTACTTCGGCCCCGATGCAGACGAGGACGCCATCCTTTACCTGAAACTTGCCAACGAGCTCATTTCGGAAATCAAGCCCGGCGCGATCGTTGTCGCCGAGGACATGTCCGGCATGCCCGGCCTGTGCCGCCCGAACGCGGAGGGCGGAGTTGGTTTCACCCACCGCCTCGCCATGGGCATCCCGGATCATTGGATCAAGCTCCTCAAGCACAAGCGCGACGAGGACTGGAACCTCGATGAACTCTGGGGCGTCCTCACCAACCGCCGCCACGGCGAGGCTACCATCGCCTACGCGGAAAGCCACGATCAAGCACTCGTCGGCGACAAGACCCTCGCCTTCTGGCTCATGGACAAGGAGATGTATTGGCACATGGCCGCCGAGGACAAGCACCCGGTCATCGAGCGCGGCATCGCCCTCCACAAGGTCATCCGCCTGCTTACCCTCGCCTTCGGCGGCGAGGGCTGGCTCAGCTTCATGGGCAATGAGTTCGGCCACCCCGAGTGGCTCGATTTCCCCCGCGAGGGCAACGGCTGGTCCTACCACTACTGCCGCCGCCAGTGGTCGCTGTTAGATAATCCGAACCTGAAATACCAATGGCTCGCCGAGTGGGACCGCGATCTCGTGAACCTCGCCAAGGAGCGCAAACTCCTCCAATCCCCGCCCGCCCAGCTCCTCCACGTGGATCACGAAAACCAGATCCTCATCGCCGAGCGTGCGAACCTGATTTTCGTCATCAACCTCTCGCCGACAAAATCCCACTTCGGATACGCCGCGCATCCTTTCCGCAAGGAAACCCACCAGCTCCTCCTCGATTCCGACGCCGCGAAATACGGCGGCCACGCCCGCATCGATGCCGCCGCCGAATACCCCATCGATGAGCATGGGGTCATGAAAATCTACACCACCTCGCGGACGTGCCTTGTTTATGGAGAAGGGATTTGAAATCCCTTTCACAACCAGTGTAAACGAATGAGAAGTCCGAATCTCAGCAAGGGGATCAAGGCGCGGGAATGATCGCCCAGCCCCTCAGACATACATCTTCTCATAATACTCCGCCGCCATGCGATCGGAGTCGAAGAAGGGGACGACGTCATTCATAGAGTTAAAGACGATGCGCGCCCAGTCGTCGGGCTTGCCGTAGTAGAGGGGCAGGATTTCTCCGCGGAGCTTGGCGTAAAATCCGAGCATGTCCTGCCTGTCGCGCTCTTCGGGATCGAGGTTCGGATCGGGTGTGGGAATGATGAAGCTGTTCTCACTATCTTTCGCGAACTCGCAGATCCAGCCGTCGTAGGTGGAGAGGTTCACCGATCCGTTCATCGCGGCGGTCATGCCGGAGGTGCCGGAGGCCTCGCGGGTGACGACCGGGTTGTTCAGCCACACATCGGATCCGTTCTTCAGGAAACGGGATAGCTCCAGTTCATATCCGGTGAGGACGGTGGCGTTCGGGTAGTCCTTGGTGAGGCGGATGAGGGAGTCAAAGGTTTCGATCGCGGAGTAATCGAAGGGATAGGGTTTCCCGGCCCAGATCATTTGCACGGGATGCTTGTTGTCGTTGAGCATTTCCCGGAACAGGCGGATGTCGCGGGTAATGAGATTCGGGCGCTTGTAACCGGCGAAGCGCCGCGCCCAGACGATGGTGAGGACGTTGGGATCGAACAGCTTGCCCGTCTGGTCGGCGACGACGCGGAACAGCCTTTCCTTGAGTTCGCGCTTGCGGTGGCGGAGTGTGCTGATGTCGTTTTCCGTGCGTGCGTTTTCCAACCCGTGATCCGCCCAGTATTTCTTGTTCTGGGCGTTGGTGATGTGGGTGATCTCGCAGATGTCCGGCTCGTGGCTCCACATCCTGCGGGAAACTTCACCGTGGAGCTTCGAGACACCGTTCGCCCTTTTAGCAAGCCGCAGCGCCGCAAGGGAGTGGTTGAACTCCTCGCCCTGGATGCCGGTGATGTCGCGCACCTCCTCCTCCGGCACATCGCTGAAAAACGTGAAGTTCCGGAGCAGGCTGAAATCGGTCTTCTCGTTTCCCGCCTCCTCCGGGGTGTGGGTGGTGAAGACCAGCCGTTTCCTCACCTCCTCCGCGCTGCCATGCTTCTTATAAAGATGGAACGCCGCCGAGAGGCCGTGTGCTTCGTTGAGGTGCCAGATCTCGGGATCGACGCCGAGTTCATCGAGCAGCTTTGCCCCACCCGAGCCGAGGATGATGTATTGAGCGATGCGGCGTAACGGGTCGTTGTCGTAGAGGCGGTGCGTGATCGCACGGGAGAGGGCGTCGTTTTCCTCGATGTCAGTGGTCAGGAAAAACATCGGCACGGTCCCGAAGATATCGCCGGGGAGGAAAACGGCTTTCACCCAAACCGGATGTCCGTGGACGGGTACTGTAAAACGGATGCCCGTGTCCTGGAGGAAGGAATAGGTATTTTTCCGGAACTGCACCGCGAGCTCGCCGTCCTCGCCGCGCACCTGGTTGTAGTATCCGTATGTCCAGAGAATGCCGATGCCGGTGAGGTTCTGGCGCAGATCAGCGGCGGAGCGCATGTGGGAACCCGCCAGGAAACCGAGGCCGCCCGAATAGATCTTGAAGCTCTGGTCGATGGCGAACTCGCAGGAGAAATAGGCCGCGCTCGTCGAGAACTTCGGATCGATCTCGTAGCGAGGAGCGAATGGGGCGGGAAGAAACGATTTTATGGACATGGGGGGAGTCTTTGGAAAAGCGGAGACCACGGAATCCTTAATCCTCGCCTCGCAGCGCGGATTCCATACCAACTTTCAGGAAAGCGAAGGAACCCCGACGGCGATATCGCTCTCAGCGGAGTAATCGACCCCATCCAGCCCGAAGCCGAACAGTTTCAGGAAACCTTTCTGGTATCCCTCATAATCGGCGAGTTCGGAAAGATTCCCGGTGGCGACCTCTTCCCAGCGTTTACCGACGATGCTTTGGATCTCCGGGGACATTTCCCAATCGTCGATACGGATGCGCCCGGCCTCATCGGGTTGCGCGAGGCCGTTGCAAAGCCTTTCGCGCAGCATGCGATCCATCTGCTCGATCGTGTCCTCGTGGTTGCCCGCGTCCTTCATCGCCTTGTAGAGCAGGGAAATGTAGAGCGGCACCACCGGGATCGCGGAGCTGGCCTGCGTGACCAGCGCCTTGTTCACGGAAACCCACGCCTTGCCGGAAATGGCGGCCAGTTTCCCGTCGAGAGCCTTCTGCGCCCTTTCCAGATCTTCTTTCGCCTTGCCGATGGTTCCGTTCTTGTAGATCGGCCACGTGACCTCAGGGCCGATGTAGGAATACGCCACGGTCTTCACCTCCTCGGCCAGCACGCCGGCTTTCAGCAGGGCGTCGATCCACAGTTCCCAGTCCTCGCCGCCCATCACCTTCACGGTCTGGTCGATGTCGTCGCCCTCGGCGGGCGGGATGGTGACTTCCTCCACCGCGCCGGTGCCGGTGTTGAGGGTCTTGTTGGTGTAAACCTCGCCGATGGGTTTCAGGCAGGACTTGTAAACCTCGCCCGTTTTCGGATCCGTGCGGCGCGGGGATGCGAGGCTGTAGATTACCAGATCCACTTGGCCGAGGTCTTCCTTGATGGCCGCGATCACCTCGGCCTTCACCTCGTCGGAAAAGGCATCGCCATTGAAGGACCGTGCGTAAAGCCCCGCCGCCGCCGCCTCGCGCTCGAAGGCGACCGTGTTATACCAGCCGGCCGTTGCCGTCTTGTCCTCCGTGCCCGGCCTTTCGAAAAAGACGCCCACCGTGGCCGCGTTGCAGCCGAATGCGGCCGCGATTCGTGAGGACAAACCGTAGCCAGTCGAGGAGCCGATCACGAGAACCTTCTTCGTCCCGCCGTGGATCGGG
>CAMBTF010000021.1 GCA_945870545.1 Akkermansia muciniphila | reverse complement strand
TCCAAGTAATTTGACCACAGAGACACAGAGAACACGGAGCTCTCGAAGCAACATCATAAAGTGTTTCGCATCATTTTCCCAAACCTCTGTGTTCTCTGTGTCTCTGTGGTAAAGACCGCTGATTTTGAAATTGAATATCGGTTTTCGGGTTCATGGCGTTGTTCGCGGAATGCCTCGATATCGAATGGTTTCGTGCCCTTCTTGATCATGCCCCGCAGAGGAGCCAGCTTGGAGCGATCAATCCCGCGCGCTCTTAAAAGAAAGCCGTCCGCGCGGGGCTGAATCTCCAGATGGCTGCCGGGCACCGCACCCAGCGCTTCTAGCACCGCCGCCGGAAACGTCACCTGCCGTTTGCTTGTAACCTTGATGAGCATAACCTGAACCTCTGCCACATTACCATTTCCTTCAAAAAGTAAGGTGAAGCCTTGTATCTGCCAAGTCCAGGCTGAGCGATCCCGTCTCACAAACCGCTTTCATCCCCGCCCTGAAACGCCCACGCTCCGCCGCACATGGCCGATGACCCGAAGCTGTTCATGATCGCGCTGGTGGCGGCGGTTTGCATCGGCGTATCCAAGGCGGGTTTCAGCGGAGTCTCGATGGTTTCCGTGGTGCTGCTGGCGGAGGTTTATGGCGCGAGGGCATCCGTCGGCCTCGCGCTGCCGCTGCTGATCGCGGCAGATCTGATGGCGTATCCGGCGTTCCTGAAACACGGCTCCTGGAAGCCCGTGTGGAAACTTTTGCCCGCCACGCTGGTCGGGCTAGGGCTGGGTTGGTGGCTGCTGGGTAAAATCGATGACCAGATCGCGCGCCGTATCATCGGCGGCTGCGTGCTGCTGATGGTGCTGATCCAGGCGTTCCGGAAAATGAAGCCGGTATTCTTTGATAAGCTCGCGGAGTCTCGCGGACTGGGCGTGGCGGCGGGCGCGATGGGCGGTTTTGCCACTATGCTGGCCAACGCGGCCGGGCCGGTGATCCAGCTCTATTTCCTCGCCCGCCGCCTGCCGAAGATGGAGATGATCGGCATCGGCGCGCGGTTTTTCCTGCTGGTGAACCTGATCAAGATCCCACTCAACGCCCGCCTCGCCCTGATCACGCCGGATAGCCTGTGGGAAAACGCGAAGCTCCTGCCGGGCGTGTTCGCGGGCATCGTCCTGGGGCGACTGCTCATCGGGCGCGTGCCGCAAGCGGCCTTTGAGTGGATGGTCGTCGCCTTCTCCGCCGCCGCCGCCGTGAGGCTGCTTTGGTGAAATTCAAGGCAGCGCTTTCAGTGCCTGAAATGCCTGGTAAGCGAACATGCCCATGAAAATCGGCAGCAGGATATCGTCCGTCATCATGAAATACAGCACGCCCACCCCGATGGCGACCGCGATGGAGATCAGCAGCGTGAGCTTGATGCGGCTCGGACCGAGTATGGTCTGTAAAAGGCGCCCGCCATCGAGCGGCAGCACGGGCAAAAGGTTCAGCAGCGCCCAGATGAAGCTGATGGCATAAAGCCTCTCCACGAAATACGTCGCCTGCGGGCTCATGCCGGGGAGCGACTGGGCGAAAAGATAAACCACCACTCCGAGCACGATCTGCAAGGCCGGCCCCGCCGCCGTGACGAGGAAAGTCCGCGTCCTGTCCAACGGCGCGCCGCCGCTGTAAGCCGCGTATCCGCCGAAGGCTTGCAACACGATCTCCACCCTTTTCCCAAAAGCCTTCGCCGTCAGCGCATGGCCCAGCTCATGCACGAGGATGGAGATGAAACCAGCGATCATAAACAGGAGCAAAAGGAAGAAAGCCTCCTTGCCATCCACCCGCGTCACGCCCCCGATGAAGGCCAAGGTCAGCCAAAACCACAGCTCCACGCGGATCGGAATTTTAAAGAGAGAAAATTGGATCATCAGCCGTTATTGGTAGGGCAGAAAGTGCCGCCAGGAAACCGCGGCAAATGGGGACAAACTACCGTTGCTCCGATCAAGGCCTGGCGGGGTTCGCTTGCCTCACCTCCACGGCTCCTGACAGCGGCGGAAACCAAACCCATCACGCCCCGAACCGCAACAACAAATCACGGCAGCGCGGGACGACCGCCTTTGTGTAACGGCTCCGGTAAACCCGAACTCCGAAGTGGAAAATTGGTTCCAAATAATTTGACCACAGAGACACAGAGAACACGGAGCTCTTGAAGCAACATCATAAAGTGTTTCGCATCATTTCCCCAAACCTCTGTGTTCTCTGTGTCTCTGTGGTTGAAATTCTTCCAAATTAGGCAGCTCCGATTCACCTCCCCGCCTCCGCCACCATATCGCGGAGTTTTTCGTTAAGCACCTCCGCGCCGGCGAGTTTCCCGATGGGGATTTCCATGCGCCACCTCCAATAGAACGGCGTAATGCCGGGCACGTTGATGCGCTCGCCCTCGATGTCCGCGCTGCGTAATTCCCCATCCATGGCGAGGAGATCCTGGAAAGGAAAAACGGCCCACATCGCCGGGGATTGGAGGTGCTGGGCGAGGATATGGCCGACCGTTTCCGCATTGAGATCCTCCTCGGGAAACGCCTTGCCGAGTATTTCCCAGGCGTAGCGGGCGCGCGCCTTGTCGTCCTCAAGCCACCAGCCGCGGAGGGTGGACATGTCGTGGGTGCCGGTGGTTACCACGCTCATGTACGGCATCTCGGCGGGGTGTCCGAACTCCGCCTTGCTATCCTTCGGCCAGCGCTGGATCTCCAGCGAAAGGATGCCGAGCGCCCGCATCACCCCCGGCACGCAGGCGGGCACCATGCCGAGATCCTCGCCGCAAAGCAGCATGTCGCTCGCGCTGCGCATCGCCGGGAGTTTCTCCATGGCCTGCGCTTCCCAGAATCCCTCCTGACGGCGGAAAAAATAATCCACGTAAAGCTCGCGGAGGCGGCCTTGCGTTTCCCCGTCGAGCGCTTTGAACGAGGCGGTATCCTCCATCGACATGCGCGGGTGAAATTCCGTTTCCCCGACCTGATGGAAGAGCACCTCGGCCACGAGATCCATTAGCGCCGCGCGCACCCATTTCTGGTTCTCCCCATCGCCGCCGCCGGGCTTCGCGAAGTGATCCGCGATCCGGCCTTGGGTGGAAAATTCCTCCTTAAGCGCGAAACAGCTCATGCCCTTGTCGATCAGGAAATCCCGCGCCACCTCATCGGTCAGATCCCCGAAGGTTTGCTCCAGGTTTCTGCGATGGATGTAAGGCGTGCAGAAACGCTCGCGGTCGAAGTGGATGCCGCGCTCGGCGAATTCCTCCAGGCGGACCGGCAACGCGGGATCGAACCAGCCCATGATGCCCTCGATGTGCTCCTGCGGCACCTGCCAGATGCGGAAAAAACCGAGGATGTGATCGATGCGGTAGGCGTCGAAGTAGCGGCTCAGTTTCGCGAAGCGCGCGCGCCACCACGCGTAGCCGTCCTTTTTCATCTCGTCCCAATGGTAGGTCGGGAAGCCCCAGTTCTGGCCCTTTACGGCGAAGGAATCGGGCGGCGCGCCGGCCTGCGCGTTCATCTTGAAAAGGTGCGGCGAAACCCACGCGTCCACCGAATCGCGATCCACGCCGATGGGTAGATCGCCCTTGAGCGCAACGCCGGCCGAGCGCAGGTGCGCCACCGCGTCCGCGAGTTGGCGGTCGAGCTCGTACTGAAGCCAGATGAAATACATCGCCTCGGTGCTGATCGCGAGGGACTCGGCCTTCTGCGGATCGCAAACCGCCCACGCGCCCCATTTCGAGAAATCGGCCGTGCCGTGCTCGTCGCGCTTCACCGAAAACACCGCGTAATCGAGCACCCAGTCGCGGTTGCGCTCTAGGAAACCGAGGAACGCCTGATCGCGGAGGATCGCGCTGTGATGCTTGTCGAAAATTTCCCGCGTTACCCGCCATTTCACCGCCATCACTGCCTCGTAATCGACGTCTTTGAGCGCGTTGAGGCGTTTCTTGTCAGCGGCAAGCGCGGCCACAATCACCGGCGGATGGCTCAGGGCATCAAGCCGCAGGTAAAGCGGATGCAGGGCGAAAACGCTGATCGCGGAATACGGATAGCTGTCCGTCCATGTGCGCGAGGAGGTCGTATCGTTGATCGGCAGGATCTGAAGCATTTTCAAACCCACGGAGACGGCCCAATCGCCCATCGCCTTGAGATCCGCGAACTCGCCGACCCCGCAGCCCGCTTCGCTGCGGAGGGAAAAAACCGGGATCGCCACGCCCGCGCCGCGGAAACGCAGATCCGCGCCGCGCCGGAAATCCTCATCCGAAACGACCACATGATCCGTCCCGTCGCGCGGCTCTAAAACGCGGTTCGCACCGTCCTCCAGTTTCACGGCAGAGCCATCGAATCTACGATACATCCCGTATTTGTATTCCACCCGCTCCGCCGGCAGCAGCTCCGCCTCGGCTTTCCACAGGTTTTCCGATACCTCCACCATCGGCACCGCGCGGGCGTATTCCCACGCTCCCAGCGCCTCCGCGCTCCCGATCACGCAAGGCACCAGCCCCTCCGGCAACAGCGCCATCTGGAGAAGAAACTCGTGGTTGTTCCGCTCGGAAACAAAATTCTCCAACTCCCTCGCGCCGCCGCCCACGACCTCGAAAACCTTCGCCTCATAAACCCGGTCTTCCGTTCCCGCCGAGCGCCAGTCGTCTTGGAAAAGAAGGCGGGACGGCAGAGGCAACCCGTCCTGCCAAGCCCATTCCCGCCTCACCGGTTCCCGCAGCATGACGCTGTCGCGCCGATACAGATACGAATAGCCCAAGGTGAAATTCCCGTTTGTCGCCGTGACGACCTCCACCTGCCAATGCCCCTCATCCACCCACCGCATGGGAACCGTCTGCCTTTCCACCGCGGCTTCGGAGCGCGTTTCCATCTCCAACCACAGGGATTCACCCGTCACCGTCCCATAAGCCAACCGGAACACCCATGTCATGGTGAGAACCTAGGACGCGCGCGTGCCAGCCCGCCATTCAAAAACCAAACAACTCGTTGGTTTCCCGCTCACCGCGTCACGCCGCGCTGGGTCTCTTCCACAAAATGGATGAGGTGCTCAACGTGGGGATTGGAGGCAGCTGCGGTGGCTTTCAGGGAACTCACGCCGTTGGCGAGGCTGATGTCCTTCTTTAAAAACAGGCGCTTGTAGGCCGATTTCAGGTCGCGGATGTCGTCTTCTGAAAAACCGCGGCGCTGTAAGCCGATGAGGTTGAGGCCGCGGGTGGAGGCGGGGTTGCCGTCGATGATCATGAACGGCGGCACGTCCTGGACGATCTTCGAGAGCCCGCCGATGATGGAGTGTTTCCCGATGCGGCAGAACTGGTGGACGGCGGCGAGGCCAGAAACAATCGCATAGTCCCCGACGGCGACGTGACCCGCGAGGCTGCCGTTGTTGGAAAGGATGATGTGGTCGCCGAGCTGGCAATCGTGGGCGACGTGGGAGTAGCACAGAAAAAGGTTGTGCGAGCCGATGCGGGTGGGCAGCTCCTCATGGGTGCCGCGGTGGATCGTGCAATTCTCACGGAAGACATTGTCATCGCCCACTTCCAGCGCCGTAGGCTCCCCGATGTATTTCAAGTCCTGGGTTTTCCCGCCAACCACCGCGAAGGGGAAAAACTCGTTGCCTTTCCCAAAGGTGGATATGCCTTCGATCACCACGTGCGAGTGGAGCACGCAGTCGTTGCCGAGGGTGACGTTCGAACCGATGATGCAGTAGGGGCCGACGCGGACGTTCCTGCCGAGTTCAGCTTTCGGTGAAATGATGGCGGTGGGGTGGATCACCGGATAAGTTTCAACCTTTGCATCCCGCTGTGACGAGCGAATTTTCAGGCACGGTCTTTGGCGCAAGTCCGGCTCCGTCTTGGTGAGCGAAGTTGCGGGGATGGCGCCCGTTGAATCCAAGATCGAATAAATCGGGTCGCTTCCTGTCCAGGGTTGCTATATCCATGCAGTTGACTCATGTTAAGTTCCATCACATGCCTGACGCAACCGACTCAACCGAAACCCTAAGCATTCGCTGCCCCTCCTGCCGCCAGCGTTTTTCGGTGGACGGTAACCTGAGGGATCGGATGGTCGAGTGCGGAGCCTGCGATGCGCGCTTCCGCATCATCGATGACGTGATCCTACGTTCCAAAAAATTCTATCCGGGAGAACGGCACGCGCAAGAGCTGACGCGTTTCCAAAGGGTTCCCCTTTCCACAGCTGCACCGGATGGCCTCCAGACGATACAATACGCGGATTTCAACCAACACGACCAACTTGAACCCACCTCCCCTCAGCGAATCATCGGTGCTATCATCGGAGTCGGGGTGATGGTCGTCATCACTCTGATGTTTTTTTTCGCCAGCGGACCGGGCGGATCGATGGGTGCCATGCCGCTCGGAAACAAACTCATCTTGGGGGGGTTCATTTCCGCGTTAGGCATATTCCTCCTAATCAACGCGAATCCCAAGGCGCGCATCAAAGCCGGGGGAGTTGGAATCCTTTTGGCGGCCGGTATGCTGACTGTGCCTTTTTTCATAAAAGGGCCGGAGGTAGCAGTCGCCGTTCCCAGCAAATCACCCGCTGACATCGACCTGAACGCCCCGATTTTCTCCGCCGAGGATCGGGATGATCCGCTCGCCGCATTGAGGGATCGATTCTCGACAAATCCGCTCGAAGTCGAACAGAAACGCCTAAAAAGCACAGGCAGCGACAAAAACGCTTACGGAATTTTCCTCACCGACCTTCTGCAACGGAACATCTATACGGTGAGAGATTTCCTGTACCGCGAGACGATGGCCGGTTTATCATCCCACCCTTATCCGCGCGACAACGGCGACTACCTGATGGTGCTGACGGATGTTCCCATGGGACTCACGGAAGTCGTAGACATAGCCTCCCGTCTCGGCACCACAAAGGAAATCCATCCAGAGATCGGAATCATTGTGATCAGCGTGGATAACGAACAGTTTCTCGACAGCGCGGCGGACAAGCTAAACAACCAGAAGGATCCCGAATTCTATGCGTTAAACCAAAGGGAACTTGTAAGCCTGGACTTGGATCGCGTGAAACGGGCTGTCGAACGCCTGGCCACCGCCGAACCCTCCATCTACCGCGAGGATATCAGCGGCCAGCTTCTCAATCTCATGGAGAAGCCGGGGATCAGTTTCCACGATGAACTCGCGAAGGCCCTGCTCGTCTGGCTTCAGGATCCCAGCTCAGCGGGGGAGGCAGCCTTGAAAGCCCTTCAAGGACAGATCGCCGAAGAAAAGCCGGCTTCCGAAAACCTCGTGATCCTTTTGTTGAAAGGAAACAATCAGGCGGCCATCCCCTCCGTGCACACGCTATGGCTGGCCGATCCGTCGATCTGGGAGCGCCATTATGCCAAGTTCGGTTCCGTGATCGAACCGAGGGTCCTGGAATATCTCAACTCGGAAAAAGCCCCTTTGCGCCGCTCAGCGATCACACTGCTCGGGCAGATAGGCACTGCCACCAGCCTCCCCCCTCTCGGGCAGCTCATTGGGTCGCCGGATCCCGAAGTACGCGTACTCGCGGAGCGCGCCATCAAAGCCATCAACGGGCGCTGATCGCCGGAAGCACGCTTCGGCGGCGCCGGACTCCCCAACCCTTTCTCCCTTGCGTCTCGGCACGCAAAACGCTTCTTTGCTCCCAGTCCGAGCTAAACCACCATCTTTTCACCATCATGTCAGAATACGCACGCGGCCTCGAAGGGGTCATCGCCAACGAATCCTCCCTCAGCAACGTCATCGGTGATATCGGCGAACTCAGCTACGTAGGTTACCACATCGACGATCTCGTGGCGCATTGCTGCTACGAGGAAATCGTCTTCCTGCTCCACCACAACCGCCTGCCGAACAAGGCCGAGCTTCACGCCTTTGAAAAGGAGCTCCGCGCCGAGCGCGCGCTGCCCGCACCGGTCATCGATTTCCTAAAACACGCGCCCAAGGACGCCTGCCCCATGGATGTCCTGCGCACCGCCGTTTCCATGCTCGGCATGTATGACCACCGCGCGACCATCGGCGAGCCTGATATCAGCGCGAACGCCGCGATCGCCCTCTCGCTCTGCGCGAAATCCGCCACCATCGTCGCCGCCTTCCACCGCTTCCGCAACGGCCTCGAACTCCCGCCCATCCGTCAGGATCTCACCGAGGCGCAGCATTTCCTCTACCTCATCACTGGCGAAGTCCCCACCGACACCGCCGCCCGCGTGCTGGATGTCGCGCTCATCCTCCACGCGGATCACGGAATGAACGCCTCCACTTTCTCCGCCCGCGTCACCGTCGCCACGCTTTCCGACATGTATTCCGCGATCACCGCCGCCATTGGCACCCTTAAAGGCCCCCTCCACGGCGGCGCGAACGAGGGCGTGATCCACATGCTCCAAGACATCGGCGAGCTTGAAAACGTGGACGCGTGGGTGGAAGGCAAGCTGGAACGGAAAGAGAAGATCATGGGCATCGGCCACCGCGTTTACAAGGTGCTCGACCCCCGCGCCCCGCACCTCCGCAGGCTCGCCGCTAAGCTCACTGAGGAACTCGGCGAGCCGAAATGGCTCAAGATGTCCGAGCGCATCGCAGAGATCATGCGCGAGCGCAAAGGCCTTGAGGCGAACGTGGATTTCTACTCCGCCACGGTATATTACTCGCTGGGCATCCCCACCGATCTTTTCACCCCGATCTTCGCCATCTCCCGCACCTCCGGGTGGACGGCCCATGTCCTCGAACAGCTCCGTGATAACCGCCTCTACCGCCCGCTCACCCTCTACACCGGCCCGAAAACCCTCAGCCCGGTCCCGCCCATCGAATCGCGCTAAACACGGCCCGTGAAAAACCCCGTCATCCTGCTGAGCGCGCTCGCCCTCGCGTCCTGCGTGCCGCCGAAAGCCGCCGTGATCCCGGAGGTTCCGAAAAAACCCGTCATCAAAGCGCCCGTCGCGCCGGAAAAACCCGCCCTCGCCGATGACGGCCTGCGCCTGCCTGACATGCTAACGCTTCCCGACGACACGCAGCTCCGCTCCACAGCCCCCTTGAAAAAGGAAGGCGACGCCACGATCATCGCCCGCCCGCCCTCCGAATAAATCCGAACTCCGAAGTGGCGGGGGGATTCATTGGATTTTTGACCACATTACACGGATTTTCACGGATTTAAGGATCCACCAAACAGGGCGGCCTCAAGAACCCGGGGGTAGAGACCGCCCAATTCACTGATAAACATCCCGGCGGGCGCGAGTATCTATTACGTTATGGAAAAATCGCAAATTTCCCGCCGTGGCTTTCTCCGGGGATTCGGAGCCGCACTATCGCTGCCTGCGTTTGAATCCTTTCGCCCGCTGATGGCGGCCTCGGCGGCGGCACGCGCGGTCGGCACCACGGCCAGCGGCGCGCCGCTGCGGATGGCCTACCTCTACATCCCCAACGGCGTGAACCTCGAACATTGGCGCCCGAATGGCACCGCTTCTTCCTACAAAATGGGTTCCTCCTTCGCGGCGATGGAGAAACACCGCGAGGATTTCCAGATCTTTACCGGCTTTGAGCAAAAGAACGCCACGCCAGGCAGCGACGGCGCGGGCGACCACGCACGGGGCACCGCCGCTTTCCTCACCAGCGCCCGCCCGCGCAAAACCTCCGGCTCCGATATCCAGCTTGGCATCTCTGCCGATCAGGTGGCCGCGAACGCCGTCGCCGCCCTCACCCGCCTGCCCTCGCTGGAGCTTTCCACCGATGGGGTCAGGAAATCCGGCCAATGCGATTCCGGTTACTCCTGCGCCTACCAATTCAATCTCTCTTGGCGCTCCGAGAACCAACCGATGACCCCAGAATCCAACCCCCGCGCGGTCTTCGAACGCCTGTTCGGTTCGGGTTCCGACGGCGAGCGCTCAAAATCCCTCGGCCAGCGCCTCGCTTCCAAAAAATCCATTCTCGATTTCATCGCAAGCGACGCAAAAGCCTTGCATCGCCACCTCGGGCGCACGGACCGCCAGAAGCTCGACGAATACCTCACCGGTGTCCGCGAGATCGAGAAGCAGATCGAGAAAGCCGAGACCATGGGCGCCCCGGCCGATCCCGGCGTAACCGCACCGGACGGCAAGCCCGATTCTTTCCAGGATCATCTCCGCCTCATGTTCGATATGATGGTGCTGGCTTTCAAAACCGACACCACCCGCGTCTCCAGCTTCCTGATGGCCCATGACGGCTCGAACCGTTCCTTCTCAGAAATCGGGGTCAACGAAGGCCATCACAGCATTTCCCACCACCAGGGCAAAACGGACAACCTAGCTAAGCTCGCGAAAATCGACACCTTCTACCTGGAGCAGCTCTCCTACTTTCTTGAGAAACTAAAGACCACCGAGGATGTGGACGGCAAATCCCTGCTCCACAACTCTATGATCGTTTACGGCGGTTGCATTTCCGACGGCGATCGTCACAACCACAACGACCTCCCCATCCTCCTCGCCGGCCACGGCGGCGGAGCCCTCAAGCCCGGTCGCCACGTCGATCTTGGCGAGAATGTGCCGCTCTCGAACCTTTACTTGCGCATGCTGGAGGAGTTCGGCGTGAATGAAAAACGCTTCGGCGACTCCACCGGATCCCTGCGGAAAGCCTAAAACGCGCAGCTTTCGCAAAAATTCACGGCTTGTGAATTGTCGTGAGATCGTCTACACGTGCCGTGCGCACGGCGAATCCTTCGCCCAACTGCATCTTGCAGCCAACGTAACCCAAGCTAACCAATACTTATGTTCCGAATCCCCTTCGACCGCGTGAACTGGATCACCTCCAGTTTCCTCATCGGCACCGCCCTCATCGCCCTCATCGGGGCGCCCATCTACCTTTTTAACTACGGCATCGACTGGTTCCAGTTCAGCATGTTCTTCTTCTACCTCTGCGCTACGATGATGAGCATCACCGTCGGCTACCACAGGCTTTTCTCCCACCTCTCGTTCAAGGCGAAGACCCCGGTGAAATTCTTCACTCTCATCTTCGGCGCGTGCGCCTTTGAAAACTCCTGCCTCAACTGGTCTTCCGACCATCGCCGCCACCACAAGCACGTCGATCATGACGAAGATCCCTACGACATCTCCAAAGGATTTTTCTGGGCGCACATCGGCTGGCTCCTCTTCAAACTAAACCCCGAGCCGCCCGTCGATAACGTCGCCGACCTCCGCAAGGACAAGCTCGTCATGTGGCAGCACAAATACACCCACTGGATCGGCCTCGTCGTGGGCCTCATCGTCCCCGCCGCCCTCGGCTACGGTTACAACTCCCTGATGGGACTCGACCCGATGGTCGGCGCTCTCGGCGGTTTCCTCATCGCCGGTGTCACCCGCATCGTGATCGCCCAGCATTGCACCTTCTTCATCAATTCCCTCTGCCACACCGTCGGCACGCAGCCCTACTCCACCAAGCACTCCGCCCGCGACAGCGCGATCATGGCTTTCCTCACCTTCGGCGAGGGCTACCACAACTACCACCACGAGTTCCAGCACGACTACCGCAACGGCGTGAAGCCATGGCAGTGGGATCCTTCGAAATGGACGATCTGGACACTCTCGAAACTCGGCCTTGTCGAAGGCCTGCGCCGCGTGCCGGACAGCAAGATCCTCCTAGCGGAAATGGGCGAGGCGAAGCGCCGCGCCGTAGAACGTATTGGCCAAATCATAGCCACCCCCGGCTATTGCGAACGCTCCGCAGAAATGCTGCACCAGCTTTCCGAAAAACTCGCGGCGAACTACCACGAACTCGAGCAAGCCGTATCCGACCGAGTCCA
>CAMBTF010000020.1 GCA_945870545.1 Akkermansia muciniphila | reverse complement strand
CGGCGGTCATTTCCTTGGCTTTCACGCCGACCGGTTCCAGTTGCTTCACGGCGCGATCCTCGGCGGTAAGGATCTCGGCGGGCGGCTTTTCGGAATAGACGACCGCCTTCCCGCTTTCCACGAGTGTGATGGCGAGGGCGCGGGCGAGGTCTTCCTCGGCATGGAAGGGGCGCGTGCCTTTCATCTTGTGATCGATGGTGACCTCGCCGGGATTCGCCGCGAAAAAGGAGGGCGTGACAGCGACCGTCTTGCCATCGATGACAGTGTAGTTGAGCGAAAGGTGATGACCCTCGAAGCGCCATGCCCATGTGCCACCGGCTTTCGGCTCGCCGAAGACGGAGGTAAAATAGGCTTTGTGATTTCGGAACTCGGGACGTTTTTCGATCTCGCCGAGAAACGCTTCCAGCGCGATCACGGCATCGACCTTTTCCAGGCCGGGATCGCTGAGCGCGGACTTGAGAAGGGCGCGCACGAGGGCGGTTTGCTTCTCATTGAGCTCCTCCAGTGCCAGGCCTTTGCGTTCGCGGGGGATGAAGCCCCAGTTCTCGCGCTGGTCGGCGGCGAAGGGGAACTTTGCTTTCTTCGACTGTTCCTCATTCAGAGCAGAGAGGAAAGAATTCGCCGCTGCGGCCATCTCGGCAGGGACGTTCGCAGATCCCTGCGCGAAGGCTGTGACGGTGGTGAGGACACCTATGAGGAAAAGATTTTTCATGGCGGTAGTGGTTACGTTCATTCGCATGATGGGCTTGCGAGATTCGTTCGGGAAGAGATTTCCTTAGGCTCCCGGGGCTGCTAGGAATCGCGGCGGTGAAGGAGTTGTTGCGAGAGGTTTTCGGTTTCGACGCGCTACGGGCGGGGCAGGAGGAGGTGATCGCCGCGCTGCTGGAGGGGCGGTCGTCGTTGGCGATTTTTCCGACGGGTGGCGGGAAATCGATGTGCTACCAGCTCCCCGCGCTGATGCTGGAGGGGACGGCGTTGGTCATTTCACCCTTGCTGGCGCTGATGAAAGACCAGGTGGATCGCCTTGCTGCGAAAGGGGTGGCGGCGGCGCGGCTGGACTCGACGCTCAACGCGGAGGAGTATGGCGAGGTCGTCGCGCGGCTGCGGCGGGGCGAGTGGAAGCTGCTCTACGTTTCCCCGGAGAAACTGGGCAATGCGGAGTTCCGCAAGCTGCTCAAAGGCGTGCCGCTCTCCATGATCGCGGTGGACGAGGCGCATTGCATTTCGGAGTGGGGCCACAATTTCCGGCCCGACTACCTGAAGCTCGGCAAGATCCGCAAACAGCTCGGCGTGAAGCGCTTGCTGGCTCTAACAGCCACGGCCACGCCAAAGGTCGAGGCCGACATCCGCAAGCGTTTCGGCATCGCGAAGGCGGATGTGGTGAAGCTGAGTTTCCACCGCCCCAACCTCGATCTGCGCATCACGCCGTGCCAGGCGGCAGAGAGGAAGCAGCTTCTGTTAGATCGGCTGGCCGCACACGGCTCGCCGGCGGTGGTGTATGTAACACGGCAGGAAACGGCCGAGGAGGTGGCGACGTTTCTTTCAAAACACGGCCTTTCCGCGAGGGCGTATCATGCGGGTTTGAGATCGGAGCTGAGGCGCGAGATCCAGGAAGAGTTCATGGGCGGCGCGGTGGATACCGTTGTCGCGACGATCGCCTTCGGGATGGGTGTGGACAAGGCAGACATCCGGGCGGTGATCCATTACAATATGCCCAAAAGCCTGGAAGGATACACCCAAGAGATCGGGCGCGCGGGGCGCGACGGATTGCCCGCCGTCTGCGAATGGCTGGCCTGCGGCGATGACCGGACGACGCTGGAGAATTTCATTTTCTCCGACACACCCAGCGACCGCGCCGTGCGCAACCTGTTAGAGCGCGTGCTCAAAATCGGCAGGGACTTCGATGTCTCACTGTATGATCTCGCGACGACGTGTGACATCCGCCAGACCGTCGTTTCCACGATCCTCGCATATCTGGAAATGGAAGGGATCATCGAGGCGCGGGGAAGTTTCTTCGACCGTTTCGGGATCAAGCTGCTGCGGCCTTTGGAGCGGGTGCTGGCGGGTCGCCCGGCGAAGGAAAGGAAAACGCTGGAGGCCGTTTTCGCGGAGCTGGATGCCGAGTGGAAATGGCTGCGGGTGGAGATTTCGGCAACGGCGGAGAGACTGGGAGTATCGGCGGACTCACTTCGGAATCTCATTTCCGATCTGGAGGCGGCGGGTGATGTGGCGCTGAAAAAATCGAACTGGCGGCAGGCTTACCGTATGAAAAAGGAGCCGGGAGGCTTGCGCGAACTCGCTGAGGCGATGGCCACGGGCTTCCGGGAGAGGGAAGCATCTGATCTCGCGCGGTTGGAAAAAGTGCTGGCGCTTTCATCGACGAAGAATTGTCTAACAGGAACGCTGCTGCGGCATTTCGGCGAGAAGATGGAACAGCCCTGCGGCCACTGCGACCGCTGCCGGGGGATCGTCCCGACCAGGCTGAAAGTTTCCAAGCCGAGAAAGATCACAGCGAGCGAACTGTTAGAGATCCGCGCCCTGGCGGATGCGAAACACGCTTCGCTGGGCACGCCGCGGCAGATGGCGCGTTTCCTCTGCGGGATGTCCAGCCCGGCCTCGATGCGGGCGCGGCTTTACCGGCACGATGGATACGGGATGCTCTCCGACCTGCCCTTCGGCGAGGTCGAGGTAGTGGCAGAGAGTTTGTTTTGAAAACTCTTAGAGGGATCACATGAAACTCACGCAGGCCTCTCCGCCAACAAGCGCTTGAGACGGTTTTTTACGCTGACTTTTCCGACGGCCGAGAGCCTGTCCGTGAATAGGATGCCGTTGAGATGATCAATCTCATGCTGTAAAGCCCGAGCGAGCAATCCGTCTGTCTCGAGGACGAGCGTGGAGCCGTCAAGTTGCGGCAAGGTCGCTTTCACATCCATCGGTCGGCGGACTTCGCAGCGGATACCCTGGATACTGAGGCAGCCCTCGAAGCCGATTTCCTTTTCCTGACCATATTCGAGCGTGGGGTTGATGAAAATGAGCGGCATGATGTCACCGAGCTCCGCGTCCTCACCATTCACTTTCAGGTAGGAAACGCATTCGGGGTCATGGGAAACATCGATCACCGCAAGTCGCAAATCGCGCCCGATCTGCGGCGCGGCAAGACCCACGCCGTTCGCGTCGGCCATGGTCTCAAGCATTTCCGCGACGAGCGCGATGAGACCGTCGTCGATGGCTTCGACGTTCCGGCACTGCTGGCGGAGGATGGGGTCGCCGTATTGGACGATGGGGAGGGACATGGTCGGGGAAAAGGAAACGGCGTAAGCCATGTCGGGTCGAGCGGAAATTGCCCGCCCGAAAACTCAAAACCTCCTCTTGCGCCGTTGCGCGGCGGGACTAGCTTCGGCGCGTGAACGGAAAACAGGCAGTCCTATTGAAAGGCTTGGCGGTGCTGGCGCTGGTGTGGGTGGTTGTTTTCGCGGTGCGCTCCTTCGCTGCTTCTAAAAAAATCACCGCCGAGAGTCTCAACCGTGAAGTGCGTGAGCTGAAATTCGAGGATTGGTCGGAGAACCCTGGAGCCGGGGCGGCGGTGAAGGAACGCGAAAAGGAAGTTCGCCGGATCGCGGATATGGTGAATCGGCTCGATTTCGCGGAGCGCGAGAAAAACCGGAAAAACCGAGCGGGTGAGGATTTTTTCCAGAAGCTCAGCATGGGGGAGAAGAACCTATTCATCGAGCTGACGATCGTGGAATCGATGAGTAAATTTATGGAAGCGCTCGACCAGATGCCGGAGGAGCAGAGAAAAAGTTTCGTGGAAAAGGGCCTGAAGGAAATCCAGGAGGGGCGCACCGCAGAGGAAATGGAGCGGGCGCGGGAAATGGATGAGAGCCTGCTCACAAAGATTAGCGAAGAGGGAATGCGGGCGTATTTCGACAAAGCCAGCGCCGACACGAAGCTGGACCTCGCCCCGCTGATGGAGGCGATGAACGAGGTCATGCAGGGGCTGAGGGGCAACGAATTCGGACCACGATGAGAAATGCCAACAAGGAGGGGCTGCCTTCGGCTGCCCGGCAAGCCGAGCCATTCCCATTGCAGCCGGGCAGCAGGATGCAGCCCCTCCTTGGCTTCACGCTCACCGAGCTGCTGGTGGTGATCGCGATCATCGCCACTCTGGGCGGTATCGCGGTGCCGGTGAGCCTGTCGATGATTGCCAAAAGCCGCGAGGCCACCTGCCTGGGAAACCTCCGGCAAATCGGTGCCGGTCTGCAGGCCTATCTTTCCGACAACAACCAGTGCCTGCCCATCCTCGCCCTCGGACGGGATAGTAAAAGTTCGGAGGAGCCGGTTCTCGAAACCGTGCTGCTGCCATACATCGGAAGCCAGGAAGTATTCCGTTGCCCCGCCGATAAGGAGCAGTTCGCAAAAACCGGCAGTAGCTATAACTGGAACATCACGCAGAACGGCCTGCACATCACGAAGCTCTCGTTCTTCGGCATCGAGGACAGGCCGGAACTCATCCCCCTCGTCAGCGATAAGGAAAGCTGGCATCCCGGCGGCACGAATTTTTTGTACGCCGACTCTAGTAGTTCTAACAAATCCCGTTTCGCTACGGGAAACAAGAAAGATTGATATGCTCGAAGCGCGCGGACTCACCAAAGCCTTCGGCGGGAAACCTGCGCTGCGGGACGTTTCCTTCAGACTGGAAAAAGGCGAGATCTACGGCCTGCTCGGCCACAACGGCGCGGGGAAAAGCACTTCGCTGGGGATCATCCTCGGCATGGTCGCCCCGGACGGCGGCGAGGTTTTCATCGACGGCGTCTCCGTCCAGAAAGACCGCGGCCAGGCGCTGCGCAAGGTCGGCGCGATCTTCGAGGCCCCCGCGTTTTACGATTACATGAGCGGCTGGGAAAACCTGAAGATCCTGATGGGATACTCCGGCGGATTCGATGCGAAGTCGGCGCGCGAAGTGGTAGAGCGCGTCGGCCTGACGAAACGGATCACCTCGAAAGTGCGCACCTACAGCCACGGGATGCGGCAACGCCTCGCGCTCGCCCAGGCTTTGCTTCCGGAGCCGGAGCTGCTGCTGTTAGATGAGCCGACCGATGGCCTCGACCCCGAGGGGATCAAGTGGTTCCGCGATTTCATACTGGGCCTCCGCGAGGAAAAAGGCATGACCGTCCTTTTTAACTCCCACCTCCTCGCCGAGGTCGAGCTGATGTGCGATCGCGTGGCGATCCTGCGCGAAGGGAAGCGCGTGTTCGAGGGATCGGTGAACAGTTTCCGGGACGGGATTCCGTGCTATCAAGTCACGCTGGAGCCATGGGAAAAAGGTTCGGAAATCGTCCGCAGCCTCGGCGGGGAAATCATCGCGCCAGACCGGATCTCGCTTCCTGCCGATATCGATCCCGCGCAACTCATCGAGCGGCTCGTGCAAGCGGGCGTGAAGGTGAGGGAGTTCGCCCGCATCCACCGCTCGCTGGAGGATGTGTATATGGAAATTTTAGACGGCCATGGCAGCCCGAACTGATCAGGTCGCCTTTTCCTTTTGCTTACGGTCGGAAAATTTCTGGACGAACACGTAGCAAACCGGGATGAGGAACAGGCCGATGAGGGTGGAGATGGTCATTCCGAACACCACGCCGGTGCCCATGGTGCTGCGTGACGCGGCTCCAGATCCCGAGGCGAGCATGAGCGGCACGCAGCCGAGTATGAAGGCGAAGGAAGTCATCAGGATGGGGCGCAAGCGGAGCTTGGAGGCTTCCAGCGCGGCATCGAGGGTGGACATACCTTCCTCGCGTTTCATCTTGGCGAACTCAACGATCAGAATTGCGTTTTTCGCCGCCAGGCCGATGAGCATCACGAGGCCGACCTGGGCGTAAACGTTCATCTCGAAATTCCTCAGGAACAGGCCGGCAAGGGTGCCTAGAATGACAGTGGGGACGGAAAGCAGCACCGCGAAGGGCAGCGACCAGCTCTCGTATTGTGCGGCGAGCAGGAGAAACACGAAGATGATCGCCATGCCGAAGATCAGGCCGGCCTGGCCTTCGGATTTCTTTTCCTGGAGGGTGAGGCCGGACCATTCATAGCCGATGTTGCCGGGCATCTCCGCCATGACCTCTTCCATCGCCTTGAGCGCCTGGGTGGAGGTGTAACCGGGGGCCGGCGCGCCCATGATCTCCGCGGACTGGTAGAGGTTGAAACGCGTTGCGAAATTCGGCCCTGAAATCCTGCTGACTTTGACCAGCGTACTCAACGGAACCATCCCGCCGCTGCTGTTGCGGACATAGAACGCGCCGATATCGTCCGGGGTGCTGGTGAACTCCGGCTCGGCTTGGAGAAAGACTTTGTAAACGCGGCCGAATTTCACGAAATCGTTCACATACAGCCCGCTCAGGTAGGCTTGCAGCGTCTGGAAAACGCTGTTGACCGGCACGCCGAGCGTGCGCGCTTTTTCGCGATCCAGCTCCACGCTGAGCTGCGGGGTGCTGGGGCTGAAGGTGGTGCTGATACGCCCGATCTCCGGGCGCTTCGCGGCGGCCGCCTGCACCTTGGCGAGCGCGTCCGTGAGCTCCTTGATGCCGCCGCCAGAGCGTTCCTGGAGCTGCATCGTAAAGCCGGAGACACTGCCATAACCAGGGAGGGCGGGTGGCCCGAAGGCGAACACACGGGCCCCCGGGATGGCGAAAAATTTCTTGTTCCACTGCGCCGCGATCTCAGAGGATGAAAGACCGCTTCCGGCGCGTTCTTCCCAGCTTTCAAGGCCGACAAACATCAGCGCGGCGTTGGGTACGCTGAGGTTGTTGAGGATGTTCATGCCGCTGATGCCGAGGGCGGAGCGAACCCCTTTCGTGCCGCCGACGATGGCCTCGACCTGCCTGAGAACGGCATCGGACCGCTGCAGGGAAGCGCCCTCGGGAAGCTCGATGGCGACGAAAAGGTAACCCTTGTCCTCGTCCGGAATGAAACCGCCGGGCACAAATTTTCCTAGCCCCCAGATCCCGCCGCCGACGATCACGAGCAGCAGCATGGAGAAGGTCGCCTTGCGTGTGAGGCCACCGACGATTTTCCCGTAACGGTCGATGACCCAATCGAAGAACGTGTTGAATTTCCGGAAAAACCAAGCCAGCGGGCCGCGGCCGGGCTTGGGCGCGCGGAGCAATAGCGCGGCGAGGGCGGGGCTGAGCGTGAGGGCGTTGATCGTGGAGAAAACGACCGAGACCGCGATGGTGATCGCGAACTGCTGGTAGAGGCGGCCGGTGACACCGCCCATGAGGGCGACGGGGATGAAAACCGCGCAGAGGACCAGGGAAATGGCGATGATCGGCCCGGTGACCTCTTTCATTGCTTTTCGCGTCGCCTCGATCGGCGAGAGGCCGCGCTCAATGTGGTGCTGAACGGCTTCCACCACGACGATGGCGTCATCCACCACGATGCCGATGGCAAGGACGAGGCCGAACATCGTGAGGGTGTTGACGCTAAAACCAAGCAGTGGGAAGGCGATGAAAACACCCAGCAGCGCGACCGGCACGGTCAGCATCGGGATGATGGTAGCGCGGAAGCTTTGGAGGAAAATGAACACCACGATCAGCACCAGGACGATGGCCTCAAAGAGCGTGTGGACGATGGATTCCATCGAGGCCTTGATCGGCAGGGTGGAGTCCAGGGTGATGCTGTATTCCATGTCCGGCGGGAAACGATCGGCCGCCTCCTCCAGGATCGCCTTCACGTTGTCGGCGGTTTGCAGCGCGTTGGCACCGGGCGCTAGGTAAACGCCGAGCGCCCCGGCGGGAGCCTTGTCGAGGCGGGCGCGGAGATCGTAGGTCTGCGCACCCAGCTCCACACGGCCCACATCCTTAATCTTTACCTGCGAGCCGTCGTTGTTCGAGCGGACGATGATTTCCGCGAACTCCTCCGGGCTTTTCAGGAGTCCCTGCGCGCGCACGTTGAACTGGCTTTCCTGCCCTTTTGGCGCAGGCTCCGCGCCGATACGACCCGCGGGAGCCTGGGCGTTCTGTTCCTTGATCGCGTTGTAAATATCCGTCGGCGTAATGCCGAGCGAGGCGAGCTTGTCAGGCAACAGCCAGACACGCATCGAGTAATCCTGCGCGGTGAAATTTTTCACATCGCCCACCCCTTTGACGCGCTTGATCTGATCGACGAGATTGATATCCGCGTAGTTTCCGAGAAACACGCCATCGTAAGTTCCCTTCGGCGAGGACAGGCCGATGGCGAGCAGGATATCGGGACTGGAGCGGTTGGTGATGATGCCCTGCGACTTCACCGCGTCCGGCAACTGCGCCTCCGCCTGATTCACACGGTTCTGCGTGTTCACCTGCATGATGTCCACATCCGTGCCGACATCGAAGGTGACGTTGAGCGTCATCTTGCCGTCGTTCGAGCTGTAGGACTGCATGTAGAGCAGCTTGTCCACCCCGTTGACCTTGGATTCGATGGGCGTGGCCACGGATTCCATGACCGCCTCCGCCGCCGCGCCACGGTAAGTGGAGGTGACCTGGATCAGCGTCGGGCTGACGTTCGGATACTCCGAGATCGGCAGCTTCGTGAGGGAAATGACCCCGACCATGCAGATGAGGATGGAGATCACCATCGCCACGATGGGCCTACGGATGAAGAAATCGGCCATAGGGTTCTATTGTAGGGATCCCTTCGCCGGAAGGATTTGAACGCGAGCGCCCTCACGGACTTTCTGCAAGCCCTCCACGATGATCCGTTCCCCCGCCGCGAGCCCCTCGCTGATGACGGCCATCCCGTTGGTTCGTTCTCCTGCCACCACAGCCCGCTGGCTGGTGGTGTTGTCTTTGCCGACAACCCACAGGAACGTCCGCCCCTGTAAATCCACAAGCGCCCTTTCCGGCACGGTCAATGCGTCTTTTCTCGCACCCAGATCGACGACGATCCTTGCGAACATTCCGGGTCGCAGCAGCAGATCCTTGTTGGGAAACTCGGCGCGCACGCGGATCGTGCCGGTCTGGGCGTCCACGGCACGGTCGATGAACACGAATTTCCCCGCCTCCGCATACTGGCTGCCATCGGAGAGGATCAGCGAAACGGGAAGATCTCCGATTGTCCTGCCGGTGGCGCGCGCTTTTTCCACCGATTTCAGATGGATATCCTCACTCACGTTGCAGTAAAACCAGATCGGATCGAGCTTGGAAATGGTCGCCATGAGGGTCGGCTCGCCCTTGCCAACAAGCTCGCCGATGGAGACCTGCGCGGCTCCGATCATGCCCGTGATCGGGGCTTTCACCATCGTGTAGCCGAGATCGAGCTGCGCGGATTCCACTTTGGCTGTGGCAGAGGCGATGCCTGCCTCGCCCACTTCCACTGCCGCCAGCGCGTTGTCCAGATCCTGCATCGGTATCGCACGGCGCTCGGCGAGCGGGCGCAGGCGGGCGACGTCTTTCTCGTATTTATTGAGCGCCGCTTGTGACTCAGCAAGGCTACCCTGTGCCGCAGCGAGTTTTTCAAGATAGGGCTTCCGATCCAGTTCGAAAAGGGGAGCGCCCTCCTGCACTTGGGTGCCCTCGGTGAAAGACATCTTGTCCACGAAACCTTCCACCCTGGCGCGGATCTCCACATTCTGCGGGGAATCGAGGTGACCGATCATCCCGGCGCTGGAGGGAACATCGGTAGCCACCACTTCCATCACCGCAACGAAGGGTGCCGGAGGAGCCTGCGCCTCGGGCTTGTCGCATCCGGAAAGGATCAGACATGCGGTCAGTGGTATGTAAGATCTCATCGTGCGGTTCGATAGGTTGTAAGCGGCGGATATTCAAGCGGCGGACATTCCCATGCCTCAGAACCATCTCAAAGACGGCATTCCAAACGCTGCCGCATTTTCCGGGCAAGCATACCACTTGCCAATCACAAAATTTGACTTGGCCGATGCTAATGCTTGCCTACCCGCGCCGTGGAAGCGAAACAGAACCGTATGCGGTCGCTTGCAATCATACTGAGTCCCCTCTTTCTCAGCGGGTGCGTGCTGGGGCCGGATCCCGGCAATCCCGATCCCGCTCTGCCCGGGGCGATCCGGGGCGATTCCGCACCACACGGCGCATCCTTCGGCGACAAGGCGTGGCGGAAGGTTTTCACCGATGCCACCCTCAGGAAACTCATCGAGCGCGCCATCGCGAACAACCCCGATCTCGCCGCCGCGACCTACCGCATCGAGCAGGCACGGGCGCAGGCGGGCGCCGCCAATTCCGATTGGTTCCCCCAACTCAACGGCGGCGCTGGAGGCAGCGCGAACTATGGCTCCGTAAACGCCGGGCAGGTGGCACCAGGTGCGGGACGCAGCTCGGAAACATATAACCTTTCAGGACTTCTCAGCTGGGAAATCGACCTATGGGGTGGCATCCGCCGCAGCAACCAAGCCTCGAGGTCGGAGTTGCTCGCCGCCTACTACCAGCGCGACGCGGTGCAGACCAGCCTCGTGGCGGATGTCGCCTCCGCTTACATCGAGCTGAAAAACCTCGACGAGCGGCTCGCCATTTCCCGGCGCACGGTGGATAGCAGGCGGGAGTCTCTCGATCTTGTGAAGGCGCGCGGCGAGGGAGGGGTCGGCTCGGATCTGGAAACCGGGCAGGCGGAGGCCTTGCTCGGACAGGCGCTCACCGCGATCCCGATCACTGAAAAGGCGATCGCTGAAAAGGAGAATCAGATCCGCTCCCTGCTCGGCGAATACCCCGGCGGCATCACCCGCGGCGGCACCCTTGACAGCCTAGACCAATCTCTGCGCATCAAAGGCGGGCTACCTTCCTCCCTCCTGGAGCGCCGCCCGGATGTGGCCGCCGCAAATCAGTCGTTTCAGGCCGCCGTCGCACAGATCGGTGTCGCCGAGGCGATGCGTTTACCTAGCCTATCCCTCACCGGTAACGGCGGGGTGGTCAGCGGCGATCTGGGAAAATTGCTGGAAAGCAAGTCCGCCGCGTATTCCATCGGCCCGAATCTTACGGGCCCCATTTTCGATGCCGGGCGCGGCAAGGCGCGGGCTGAGGCCGCCAGAGCGCGCGCCGGGGAAGCTCTTGCCATTTACAACAAAACCTCCCAGCAGGCTTTCCGTGAAGCGGCGGATGCGATCAACGCCCATGTCAAAACGGGAGAGATCGCCGCCCGGCAAAACAACCTGGTGGAATCTTACCGGAAAGTCGCGCGGGTCGCCACCGACCGCTTCCAAGGCGGCGCTTCCGGTTATCTTGAAGTGCTCGATGCAGAGCGCAGCCTCTTCAACGCGGAGCTGGAACAAGCCGACGCCCGTCGCAACCGACTGCTCTCCGTTGTCTTCGCTTACCGCGCGCTGGGCGGCGGCTGGCAGTGAGAGATGCGGTGATTTTCCGAAAAACCCGTGGCGGTGATCCGCTGTTAGGCTATCCCTTCCGCTGCCAATGATCTTTCTCCAACAACTCAGAGGCGAACTGCGCAAGCTCTTCGCGAGACCACGGACATGGATGGGCTACGGCGCGTTTCTCATCATGGAAGTGGTGATCCTCGCGGTTTACAAGCTGGAGAGGAGCCAACAACACATGCGCGGCCTGGTGGAGAGGAACGGCCTTGAGTTCGGCACCTACTACAGCTCGCTGACGATCACTTTCACGATCATGCTGCTGAGCATGTTCCTGCTGGGCTCGATCTATTTCGCCCTAGTGGCGGGGGATATCGTCGCGAAGGAGAACGAGGACGGGAACCTGCGGATGGTCTTCGCCCGGCCGATCACCCGGCTGCGGCTGCTGCTGGTGAAATACACGGCGGTCTGCCTGTACACGTTCAGCTTCGTTTTTTTCGTGGGCGTCAGCGGCTATGCGATGGCCGTCGCGGCGGTCGGCTGGGAGGGCGGGCTCTTCGTGATGGAGCCGAAGATGAAAGTCTTTGCCGCGTATCCGGATTGGTGGGAGGGCGCGGGCAGGCTGGCGCTCTCAGCGGGCGGGATCGGCATCAGCATGATCACGCTCTCTTCGATCGCTTTCATGTTCTCCTGTTTCAAAATCAAACCCGCGGCGGCGACGATCATCACGCTCACCATCCTTTTCGTGGACATGATCCTGCAGGGTTTCCCGTTCTTCAAACCCTACGAAAGCTACTTCGTCACCTGGCGGATGAGCGCGTGGGTCTTTTTCATGGAGCAACACATCTCATGGCCGAAGATCATCGAAAGCTACGCGTTCCTGTTAGGACTGAACGCGTCGCTGTTCACCGTCGGCTGGCTGGCGTTCCAGACGCGGGATTTCAAGACTTAAGGAACGGTTATCTCACTCCTCCCCCGCGTCACGCAACACCCTGGCTTCCAGTTCATCCGAAATCCAGAACGACGCCTTTT
>CAMBTF010000019.1 GCA_945870545.1 Akkermansia muciniphila | reverse complement strand
CTCTGCGCCTCTGCGGTGAAAATCTTCGTTTGAACTGCGGTATTTAGGATGAACAACCCAAGCGGAAGATCAACCCAAGCGGAAGACGATGCGCGCTTTCGTGAGGTCGTAAGGGGACATTTCCATCTTGACCTTGTCGCCGACGACGAGGCGGATGAAACGCTTGCGCATTTTCCCCGAGATGTGGGCGAGCACCTCATGGCCACTCGCCAGTTTCACCCGGAACATGGTTCCCGCGAGAACCGAGGATATCTCACCCTCCACCTCCACGGCTTTGTCCTCAGCGTCGGGAGCGGTTTGTTTTCTTGGGCCGAAGCTCCTGTTGCGGTTGCGACCGCCTGAGCCGCGGCTTTTGTTGTTTCTGGGTGGCATAATGTGTCGTGGAGCGAAAGAACCTGACGCTCGCAGGGATGGGGTAGCAGATCGGATGTGGCGATTCAATGGGAAAAACCCGCCCGGTCTTCCATGCTTTCATGCCTGTTAGGAATCCGGATTTCTTGGCTTGATCGCATGCGGTGAGCTGTCTAACTATTTTCCAGCATGGTTAACCCGCATGTGATTAATACCGAGCAACCGGATGAAGTTGCGAAAGCCGTGAAGGCCGTTTTCGAAAGATTTTGGGGCGATCAAAGTTTTCGACTTCTCGACCGCGTGTTTGCAGATGTGCAAGGAATGTTCGAAGGGCGCCATCCCGGTTATCAAGCGATCGACATGGAATACCATGACTACGAGCACACGCTGCAGGCGACGGTTTGCCAGACGTTTCTGCTGGAAGGGCGCGCGCTGACAGATGACATGCCCGCCCTCGAATTCCGCGACTGGGAGCTTTCCGTGATCGCGGTGCTATTGCACGACACCGGCTTCCTCAAGAAGACGGGCGACAACACCGGCAGCGGTGCCAAATACACGTTTGTCCACGAATTCCGAAGCTGCGAATTTGCCCGCATTTACCTCCCGCAGATCGGCCTCACATCGGTGGAGATCGACGACGTTTGCTCCGCCATCATGTGCACGGGGCCGCGCAGCAAGATCGGCGACATGGTCTTCCGCTGTGAAGAGGTATGTGTCATGGCCTACATGCTTGTTACCGCCGATTACCTTGCGCAGATGAGTGCCGGGGACTACCTCGAAAAGCTGCCAAGGCTTTACGCGGAGTTTGAGGAATCGTTCACTTTCGATCGTATCCCGCCGGAGGATTGGCCATACAATAGCCTGCGGCAGTTGCTCGAAATGACACCCGATTTCTGGACGGACTACGTGCTGCCGGTTCTCAACGACAAGGTCGGCGGCGTTTACCGCTATCTATCGCTGAAAGGGCAACCCAATCCCTACATGGTCGCCGCTGAGGCGAACGTGGCGGAGCTGATGCGCAGGCTTGAGGCGGGCGAGGCCTAGTGCGCGAAAAAGCCGCCGCTCCGGGTGGAACGGCGGCTGGTGATTTTTCCTGCGGATCAGGCGTTGAGTTCGAAACGGTCGCTGTTCATCACCTTGTCCCAGGCGGCGATGAAGTCTTTGACGAACTTCCCTTTCGCGTCATCCGAGGCATAGACCTCGGCGAGGGCGCGGAGTTCGGAATGCGATCCGATGAGCAGGTCCACCGCGCTGGCTGTCCAGCGCAGCTCGCCGGATTGGCGATCCTTGCCTTCGTAGAAATGCTCGCACCTTGCTGATTTTTTCCAATCCGTGTCCATGGAGAGCAGGTTTACGAAGAAGTCGTTCGTCAACGTCTCGGGGCTGCTGGTGAGAACGCCGAGCGGGGACTTGGCGAAGTTCGCGTTGAGGACTCGGAGTCCGCCGACGAGCACGGTCATTTCCGGTGGGGAAAGGGCGAGCAGGTGGGCCTTGTCCACAAGCAGCGCCGCAGCATGCGCGGCGCGCTCGGTCTTCAGGTAGTTGCGGAAACCGTCCGCCACCGGCTCGAGCGCGGCGAAGGAATGGACATCCGTCTCCTCTTGCAAGGCGTCGGTGCGACCCGGCGCGAAGGGAACTTTCACGTCGTGGCCGGCCTTCTTCGCGGCGGCTTCCACGGCGGCACAACCGCCAAGCACGATGATGTCCGCGAGCGAAACCTTTTTCCCGCCGGTCTGCGCCGCATTGAAATCGGCCTGAACCTTTTCCAAAACGGGCAGCACTTTCGCGAGTTCCTCGGGCTGGTTCGCTTCCCAATCCTTCTGCGGGGCGAGGCGGATGCGCGCGCCGTTGGCTCCGCCGCGCTTGTCAGTCTGGCGGAACGAAGCGGCGGACGCCCATGCGGTCGTGACGAGTTGGGAAGTGGAGAGGCCGGAAGTGAGCAGCGTTTGCTTGAGCGCGGCGATGTCCGCTTCGCCGATCAGCTCGTGATCCACGGCGGGGACGGGATCCTGCCAGAGCTGGGCAGGCGGAACCATCGGGCCGAGGCAACGGGACACGGGGCCCATATCGCGGTGGGTCAGCTTGTACCACGCTTTCGCGAAGGCTTCCGCAAACTGGTCGGGGTTCTCGTGGAAACGCTTGGAGATCGCAAGGTAGGCGGGGTCGCGGATGAGCGCGATGTCGGACGTGAACATCATCGGTGCGTGGCGCTTAGCCGGATTATGGGCGTCGGGCACGGTTCCTGCGGCGGCGGGATCGGTGGGGATCCACTGCGTTGCGCCGGCGGGGCTTTTCACCTGCTTCCAATCGTAGGCGAAGAGGTTGTGGAAATAGTTGTTGTCCCACTTCGTCGGCTCGGTGGTCCATGCCCCTTCGAGTCCGCTGGAAATGGTGTCCTCGGCGTTGCCTTTGCCGAAGCTGTTCTTCCAGCCGAGCGCTTGCTCCTCAAGCGGCGCGCCTTCCGGTTCGCGCCCAACAAATTTCGACGGATCAGCTGCGCCGTGGGCTTTTCCGAAAGTGTGACCGCCTGCAATGAGGGCGACGGTTTCCTCATCGTTCATCGCCATGCGGGCGAAGGTCTCGCGGATGTCGCGGGCGGAGAGCAGGGGATCGGGGTTGCCGTTCGGCCCCTCGGGGTTCACGTAGATGAGGCCCATCTGCACCGCGCCGAGCGGGTTCTCAAGTTGACGGTCGCCGGTGTAGCGCTGGTCGCCGAGCCATTCCGTTTCCGGCCCCCAGTAGATGTCTTCCTCGGGTTGCCAGATGTCCTCGCGTCCGCCGGCGAAGCCGAAGGTCTTGAAGCCCATGGTCTCCAGCGAGCGGTTGCCAACCAGGATCATGAGATCGGCCCAAGAGATTTTCTTTCCGTATCTTTGCTTGATCGGCCAGAGCAGGCGGCGGGCTTTGTCGAGGTTTACATTGTCCGGCCAGCTGTTGAGCGGGGCGAAACGGAGGGTGCCGGAGCAGGCTCCGCCGCGTCCATCCTGAATGCGGTAAGTGCCCGCGCTGTGCCACGCCATGCGGATGAAAAACGGGCCGTAATGGCCGTAGTCGGCGGGCCACCAATCCTGCGATGTGGTCATCAGCTCGTCGATATCCTTGATCACCGCGTCGAGGTCGAGCGATTGGAATTCCTTCGCGTAGTCGAAATCGCGATCCATCGGATCGGAAAGCTCACTGTTCTGGCGCAGGCTTTTCAGGCTCAGTTGGTTCGGCCACCAATGCTCGTTCGCCGTGGAACCGGCGGCGGGTTGGTTGCGTGTTGGATTCATCACCGGGCATCTGCTGATGTCCGCGTTCACATCGAATGCTTCACTCATATCTTATGTTTTCTTTTTCGGGGTTATGATTAGGGGTTTGGAAATTTTCGCTTTGCCGCGCGCGGGCAAACAATCGGGGCAGGTGCCCCAGAAGATCACCTCGGCCTCGTCAATCAGGAAGCCGTGGTCATCCGCCGTGTGGAGACACGGAGCGTGGCCGGCGGCGCAGTCCACATCGGTCGTTTTCCCGCAGGTGCGGCAGATGAGGTGGTGGTGGTTGTCTCCCGTGCGCGCCTCGTAACGTGCGGGTGATCCGGCGGGCTCGATGCGGCGGATCAGGCCTTTTCCTGCGAGGATGGCGAGCGAGTCATAGACCGACTGCCGCGAGATCGCGCCGATGCCGTCCCGCACGTCCGCTGCGATGGCATCCGCTGTGCCGTGCGGCCTGCCAGATACCGCCCGTAGCACCGCGATGCGCTGCGCGGTCACGGGTAGTCCGTGTTCGCGGAGTAAATCGGCAGGGTCTGTCACGACGGAAACCTTCCTCAAGATTTGGACTTAGTCAATTTTTTGAGGTTGTTAATATCTATCCCACCCATGCTCCAACAACGCTTTGGGTTTTCGCTGAAAACGTTTGGCCAACCGCTTTCCATTTCATGGCGGTCATGAAAAAACGGTTTCCGTGAGCCGCACCTAGCTCTTCGCCATCGCGCAGTGAGGCGTATCTCTGGCCTCTCGACAAATCCGTCCGCCGGGTTAGCTTAGTTCCCATGAAATGTTTACTTACCATCGCGCCGCTGGCGGCCGTCGGTTTCCTTCACGCCCAGACACCCGAAGCGAAGCCCCGCCTGAACCCCGATGACATCCAGCGCCTGCTGGTCGATCGCGACGGCAAGCCCAGCGAACTGAGCAAGACCCTGCTCGGGGGCGGCAACACGAACCGCTTGTTCTATTTCCCCACCCATGACGAACCCGCAACCCCCGCCGACTGGGGCTTCCGCTTCGAGAACGTCGATTTCAAATCCACCGATGGCACCGCTCTCCACGGCTGGTTCATGCCCGCCAAGCTGAAGGTTCCGAAGGGCACCATCGTCTTCTCCCACGGCAACGCGGGATCGCTCGGGCACCACCTCGGCTTCGTGCTCTGGCTCGTCGAAGCGGGATACCACGTGTTCATGTATGACTACCGCGGCTTCGGGAAATCCGGCGGCGAGCTCGACCGCCGCGGTATGATCGAGGACGTGAAAGGTGCCTTCGCTTACGTCGGTGCCCGCAAGGACGTGGACGCGCGGCGGCTGGTTTCCTACGGCCACAGCCTCGGCGGCGCAAAGTCCGTCGCGGCCATCGCGGAGAAACACATGGAGGGCCTGCGCGCGGTCGTCATCGATGGAGCCTTTGCCTCCTACCGGGCCATGGCGCGGTTAGTAGGAGGGGAACTGGGGGCGAATCTCATCACGGACGAACTCTCCCCGAAGGACTGCATCGGCAAAATTTCCGGAACATCGCTGCTCGTCATCCACGGCGTCCGCGATCCGGTGGTGCCCGTCGCCCAAGGCAAGGAACTCTTCGACCTCGCGAAAGAGCCCAAAACCCTCTTCGAGGTCAAGGACGGCGGCCACGGCGACACCCTCTCCCGCGACAACGGCGCTTACCGCAAACGCATGCTCACCTGGCTAGACGGCGTGATGTGAAAGGCCTACCTTAAAGGTAGGGTTGACCCGCCGGGTCGACCGTAGCTGGCATGGCTTAGTGAAAAATCTCACACGAAGCCACGAAGCCACGAAGCACACAGCAGTCTACAGAAACTCTTCCTTCGTGCCTTCGTGTCTTCGTGTGAGCAACAACCCGCAGAAGCCTTGCCCCTCTTTTCCCAACTTATCCAGGAATTGGTGGATATGGAGGTGTATATGGAGGTACTGGTGACCGGGAGGGGGAGGAAGAGAAGCCTCCTGCGTCGCTGCGCTATGAAGGGGACGAGTCCGGCGGGAGAAGGTGATGTGGGCGCGTCTGGTGGACACGGCTTACCTTTTAGGCGCTCATCCGTTCCACTCACCGAAGTGGCGGAATTTTTCGTAGCGCTCGTTGAGGAGGGTTTTCGTATCGAGCTTGCAGAGGTGGTCGAGGTGTTTGGAAATGACCTCGCGGAAAGATACGGCGGTGGCGGCGTGGTCGTGGTGGGCGCCGCCGGTGGGTTCCGGGATGACGTCATCGATGAGCTTGAGTTTCATCAGGTCGGGGGCGACGAGTTTCATGGCCTCGGCGGCTTCGGGGGCGTGCTTGCGGTGTTTCCAGAGAATGGCGGCGCAGCCTTCCGGGGAGATGACCGAATAGTAGGCGTTCTCCATCATGATTACACGGTCCGCTACACCGATGCCGAGCGCACCTCCTGAGCCGCCCTCGCCGATTACGACGGCGATGATGGGGGTTTTCAAAAGCATCATCTCGCGGAGGTTGAAGGCGATGGCCTCGGCGATGTTGCGCTCTTCCGCGCCGATGCCGGGGAAGGCTCCGGGCGTATCGATCAGGGCGATGACGGGCATGGAGAATTTCTCCGCGAGCTTCATGAGGCGGAGGGATTTGCGGTAGCCCTCCGGGTGGGCGGAGCCGAAGTTGCGCTTGAGGTTCTCCTTCGTATCGCGGCCTTTCTGGTGGCCGAGCACGACGCATTTCCTCTCGCCAAGCATCGCGAAACCGCCGGGCATCGAGGCGTCGTCGCCGATGTGGCGGTCGCCGTGCAGCTCGGTGAAATCATCGAAGGCCAGCGAGACGTAATCGAGCATGAACGGGCGCTGGGTGTGGCGGGCGATCTGGACGCGCTGCCACGGGGTGAGGTTTTCGTAAATGGCAGTGCGGGTCTCCGCGAGCTTGCGTTCCATGATCGCGATCTCGTCGGAAAGGTCGAGGTTCTGCGCGGCGGATTTGGCGCGGAGTTTCTCGATCTCACGCTCGATCTCGGCGGCGGGCTTTTCAAATTCGAGGAGTTGCATGGGTGGGGAAACTTTAAATTTTAAACTTTAAACCTTAAGGAAGAGGTTGGCTTTGCGGGAGGGTAGGGTGGGGACGGGGGGAGGGGAATTCAGAAAACTTCATTTCTTCGGGTTGACCGGATGGGTGGGAAAAAGAGAACCACGGATGAACACGGATAAACACGGATAAGATGGGTTGTGGTTACTGATGGTTGATTGGGTGGTAGTGAAAGCGCCGTATCACGTTAGGAATTCTCATACTTGAATTTCAATCCGTGTTTATCCGCGTTCATTTGCCGGAGAGATTGACAGTTTTTCAGTCCGGCTATCTCCGCTTCGCTCCGGTTGTGGTTCGAATTTCTCCCGTTCCGGTCATTTCTTCGGGTTGCGGATCTCGACCTGGTTACCGGTGCGGGTGAGGAGGAAGAGTTCCTCGGTATCGGCTTCGCTGATGAAAAGGCCGGGGGAGGGGGAGTCGTCGTTCGCATCGTAGGGCAGGATCTGGAGGGGCGGGTTCTTGAGTTGGAGGGACTTGGCGGTGGCGCGGTAATCCCTAGCGGTTGATTGGACGACGCGGCCGTCAATGGTGGAACGGCGGGAGTCGATGACGGTTGTTCCGCTTTTCGGGGCTGTGCCGCCCATTTTTAGGACGGGATACTCACAGATGAATCTCGCGCCGTCCCACAGGGATATGGCGTTGCGCTGGGGCTCGATGAGGAGGCGGAAATTGAGTGGGAGGATCTGGAGGTCGTCGCCGGGTTGGAGGTTTTTCAGCTCCATCATGCCATTGAGGTGCATGAGCATGTCCATTGAGGTGTCGTTGCGGTCGGCGATCGCGAAATAGGAATCGCCGCGCTTCACCTCGTAGTTCGCTTTCCCCTCGATGAAAGCGCTGGAAAGGATCTCGTCGAGGTTCATCTCGCCCACGATGCGGCGTGCGGTCGGGGCGGCTGGTGAGGAGGGGAAGACGTTGACGATGGCGGTGAGCTTCTCGCGGCCTTCGGGGATTTTCCCCATGGCGATGAGTTCGTGCGCTTTTTGGAACGCACGGTCGCCGGGCTCGAAATCCGGCATCTCGGCGGAGTCCAGGATTTTCGCGAAATCCTCTTCCTTCTCGATGCGGAGCACGCTGCCAGCCTCGGGGATGATCTGCTCGAAAATGCCGCCGAGTGGTTTCACCGTGACATGGTAGGCAAGTAGGCCGGTGAAAGTTACCACGCCCGCAACGGCCAGGCCGGCGATGACCTTTATGATAATCCAAAACTTCACAGATCAACTTTAAATTCGAAACTTTAAACCTCAATAAAGACTTTAAATCAGGCCCTTACGCTTGAAGTCGAAGGCGTTGATCTCGTGCGAGCGGAGGATCATCTCGAAGGAGAATTTCAGGATGGAGATCTCCCAGGTATCATCGACGCCTTCGATGATGGCGCGGGAGGGATTGCCGGTGCGGCGGATGTCCTCGAGGACGCGGGCGCGGACGGACTCGATGGAGTCGTGGATGAGTTCCTCGTTCACCGCGCCGCGCTTGAAGCGGAAGCCGTATTGGAGGAAGGCGAGATCTTTGCCCTCGGATCTCAGCTTGGCGACGAGCGCGTCGAGGCGGGCACGGGCGTTGTCATCGAAGCCCTCCAGCTCGATGTCGCGGTAGGGTTCCGGGCGGAGGATGCGGGGCTTCATGGCTTCCACCTCGCCGGTGCGGATGCGGACTTTCCCCACCTGATCCATCGGCTCACTGAGGAGCTGAAACTCGAAACGGGTCTCGCCGAAGGTCTGGATGCGGTGATCCGGCTCGTGGAGGACACGGGTCGTTTCCATGGCGTATTGGATATCGTCTTGGGAGGGCATGGTGGTAAATGCTGAGAAGCTGAAAAGCTGAAAAGCTGAAATTTTGAACTCTGGACTCTGGACTCTGGGCTCTGGGGAGAGTTTGCGGCGGATACGGTGAAACGCAAAGAAAAGGGCGGGAGCCTTGCGGCGCCCACCCTTTCATGAAACAGAATGGAGCCGGGATCAGCCCTTCTTACTGGTGATGAAAGAGACCACGTCCTTGACGGCTTGGAGTTTCTCGGCCTCATCGTCCGGGACTTCTACGTCGAATTCCTCCTCAAGAGCCATGACCAGCTCGACGGTGTCGAGGGAGTCCGCGCCGAGGTCTTCGACAAATTTGGCTTCCGATGTGACCTGGTCGGCGCTGACGCCGAGCTGATCCACGATGATATCCTTTACCCGTTCTTCGATCGATTTATCTGACATTTGGTCTGAGTGGTTGTGTGTTGGTGTGTTGGAAACGGTTACCGCTTGCGAAGCCAGCATGGCAACAACGAAAAAATCCCAAAGGAAAAAAGCGGCTTTCAGGGAAGATTCTCCGCATCCGCTTTCCGGGCGTCATCCGGAGCTTGTGGGGAAACGGCTTCCGGCTCGATCGATGTGTATTCGATGATTTCACCCGAGAAATTTTCACGGATGACGCCCATCAGCCGATCAGCAGGTTCGCCGTTCTCCTGCTTGAAGCCGCCGTAGGTCAGTCCGTCGATGCGGGCCCGCCCGCTGCCGGATACTCCTTGGTATTCGATGAGGGCGATTCCCTTGGTATCCCACTTCCGGAGGTCGAGGGTTTTCATGTCATCGTAGGGGATGACTTTTCCGGTCACCGTGGTGAGGCCGGCGGAGTCGGCGCTTATGGAGCGGCGCATGGTGCGGATTAGGAAAAACAGGGTGAGGAGGGAGAGCGAGAGGCAGACGTAGAAAACGATGATCTGTTCGTGGATTTTCGCGGCGCTGAAGGGTTCCTTCGGTGGGGTTTTAGACATGCGCTGTTCACCGGAAAATTCCTGCCAGAGCAAGTGCGGCTGGCCGGACTTCATGCGGTCGAAGTCGGTGAGCACGGCAGGCCATGGCATGGGGAGTTTTGTGCCCTCGGGAAGCAGGGAGAGGTCGGACTTGAAAGGGACTTCCTGGGCTGAGGCGAATTCCCTCCATGATTCCGGCGAAAGATCGCCGGCGGACTTCATTCTTTTGAAATCCTTGTCCGCCTGCTGGAAGGATGCCTCCAGGTAATACTCCAGGTTCTTCTTCCGGTATCCGGTGGTGCCGTCGATGTAGAACATGACGCAGAAGACGCTAAACATCGCGAGCATGGCACCGGCGCGAAGGGTGAACCACGGGGTGGGCTTGCAGACGATTGATTCCGAAGTTTGCATAACTACTGATCTAGCTAAGTGGGGAAACGGCACGATGGCAAGCTGCTTTGGCAGGGTGAGATCAACGGGGTTCCTCGGTTAGCGAGCTTACGTATCTTCAGATACAGCCTTATCATGCCTTGCACCCGGCTCCCACGGGCTCGGCCTTTCGGAAAAAACTTTGGGTAAAAGGTCGATGCGGGCGGAGTGGAACAAAAGGGCCGCCGCACTCGGGCTTGCAATGTTCGGCTTGTTGGCAAGATAGTGAGTGCGGGGGATATGGAAGCAATCAGGATTGAAAATGTGCGGAAGGTGTTCGGGGGCACGGTGACTGCGCTGGACGGCTTGAACCTTGAAATACGGCCGGGCGAGCTGTTTTTCCTGCTGGGAGGTTCCGGTTGCGGAAAGACGACCTTGCTGCGCTGCATCGCGGGGCTGGAGACGCCCACCGACGGGAAAATTTTCTTCGGGGAAACAGATGTCACCGCCCTCGCCCCGCACAAGCGCGAGGCGGCGATGGTTTTCCAAAGCTACGCGCTGTGGCCACACCTGACCGTCGGCCAGAATATCGCCTTCGGCCTGGAGGAGCGGAAAGTCCCAAAGGTGGAGATCAAGCGGCGGGTGGCGGAGGCTTTGGAAATGGTGAGGCTCGGAGGTTACGGCGACCGCTCCATCGACCAGATGTCCGGTGGCCAGCAGCAGCGCGTGAGCCTCGCGCGGGCGCTGGTGGTGAAACCCCGCTGCCTGCTGCTCGACGAGCCGCTCTCGAACCTCGACGCCCAGCTCCGCGTGGAGATGCGCCGCGAGATCCGCCGCATCGTGAAGGAAAACGGCCTCACCGGCATCTACGTGACTCACGATCAAGAGGAGGCGCTGGCGATGGCAGACCGGATGGCCGTGCTTTCCGGAGGGAAAATCGCACAAGTGGGCACGCCCGAGGAAATCTACAGAACTCCGGTGAACGCCTACGTTGCCGGTTTCATCGGTGAGACGAATCTCATCGAAGGCGAGGTGATGGAAATCCACGACGGTTTCTGTTCCGTGAAAGCGAACGGAGCCGTGCTGGTTGGGAAAATCACCATTCCCGGCTGGCAGGCGAAAGCAGGGGAGGCGGCCACCGTTTCCATCCGCCCCGAGGCATGGCGGCTCCATAAATCCGGCGGCGAAAACGAGATTTCCGGAACAATCACCGCCCGCAGCTACCTCGGCCAGCGCATCGAGTATCTCGTGGAAACCCCCTTCGGCCGCCAGCAGATGGTGGAAATGAACCCGCACCTGATCCACGAAACCGGCGATGAGGTCGTTCTACACGCCGCCCACGGTGATGTGGTGGTGTTCGGGAAATAGGGTTCCGGATTTCGCAGGATTCCTCCATCAGGGAGAAATTCTGTCCGAATCGAAAAGAGAACCACGGATGGACACGGATAAGATGGCTGAAGAGACCCGTTTTCGGACATTTGGGAGATATTGAACGAGCCGAGCCACAGCCGGGATGTTTATCCCACTCTTTTCATCCGTGTTTGTCCGTGTTCATCCGTGGTTCTAATTCTTCTCATCCCTAGCGGAGGAACCCCTGACCGCATTTCGCCACCATTTCGCTTGCCAGCGCCGGACGCCGCCGCCACAACAAGCGCCGCCGTTTCGGGGGTGCATCAAAGGACTGTTGCGCTGCCGCCGCGCGCGCCACACCCATCCAAGCCCCACCATGCACAGCATCTCATCACGTATCGAAAAGGTTTCCCCCTCCCTCACGCTCGCCGTCACCGCACAGGCCAAGGCCATGATCGCAAACGGCGAGGAAGTTTACGCCCTTGCCGGAGGCGAGCCCGAGGTTGACACCCCGACCTTCATCAAGGAAGCCGCCATCAAGGCCCTCATGGAAGGCCGCACGAAATACACCCCGTCCGGCGGTATCCCGGAGCTCCGCCAGGCGCTTTCCGAGAAGTTCAAAAAGGACAACAATATCAACTACGCGCCGAACCAGATCTGCGTCACCTCCGGTGCGAAAATGGCCTGCTTCAACGCGATCCTCGCCATCGTCGAGGAGGGTGATGAGGTCATCATCCCCACGCCGTTCTGGGTTTCCTATCCGGAAATGGTCCGCATGGCCGGCGGTATCCCCGTCCTCGTCGAGACCAAGGAATCGACCGGCTGGAAAATGACCCCCCAGCAGTTCGAGGACGCGATGACCCCCGCCACCAAAATGGTCATCATCAACTCCCCCGGCAACCCCACCGGAGCCGTTTACACCAAGGCCGAGCTCCTCGCCCTCGGCAAGATCGCGCTGGAGGAGGATATCGTGATCCTTTCCGACGAGATCTACGAAAAGCTCGTTTACGGCGAGGCGGAGCACGTCTCCATCGCCTCCCTCAGCGAGGATCTCTACAACCTCACCATCACCGTCAACGGCTTCTCGAAAGCCTACTCCATGACCGGCTGGCGCCTCGGCTACACCGCCGCGCCGAAAGCCATCGCCGATGCCATCGACAAGGTACAGAACCACTCCGTCTCCAACGCCACCACCTTCGCCCAATACGGCGCCCTCGCCGCCCTCCAGGGAGACCAGACCTTCATCGAGGATCTGCGCGGCGAGTACGACGTGAAGCGCCAGTTCATGTTCGCCCGCCTCAGCGCGATCAACAACATCCGCGTCGTCGAACCGAAGGGCGCTTTCTACTTCTTCGTCTACACCGGCCAGATGGGCATCAAGTCCATGAACCTCTGCGACAAGCTCCTCTCCCGCTACAAGGTCGCCGCCGTCCCCGGCATCGCCTTCGGCTACGACGAGGGCATCCGCCTCAGCTACTGCACCACCCTCGACGTCCTCAACGAAGGCCTCTCCCGCTTCGAACAGTTCTGCAGGGAGCATTGATCCCCGTTTTTA